>JAUVAJ010000004.1 GCA_030591795.1 Desulfuromonadales bacterium
GGCAGTAAAACTTTTGTCTTTTTTTATAGCGTCATCGATGGCAACATAGATTTGCCTAGCATTAACGTCGAAATCACCGGAGCCCAGGATACCGAAGGTAATGTCTTCCCGGGTCTAAGCTCTCCCCTCCAGTTTGGTATCGATACCTTGAACCCGGTTGTGAGTATTGGGGAGGACAACATTGACGGCGTCGTCTCCGACCTTGACAGCGTGGTCAACTACACCCTGACCTTCACTGAGGAGGTCGCTTCCGTTACGGCGTCTGACCTGACAATCAGCGGCGGTATGCTGACCAGCGGCCCGGTTCTGGCGGCTGACGGTCTATCTGCCACCTTCACGGTGATTGCATTCGACGAAAGCACCACAGACCTGGTGGTGACAGTCAATGACAGCATTGTTGACCTGAACGGGAACCCGGTCGATCCGGTGAGCAATAGCCTGACAGTCGACACAGTGGACTATTTCCCCAATTTTGAAGCGACACTGTATACGTCACCAGAGTTCAAAGTAACAGGTGGCACCGGGGTGCCGGCAGGATCATATGTTGACGGAGCGACTTACGCTGAGCATTTACAGGCCTCCAGCCCTGCGGGGCAGGCGACGCGCGAGAGAATCGACGGCACAACGGGTGCCGACACCATTGTGCAGCTGTATTAAGCAGACTGCTGGAGACGTCTTCACTGAAGGTGATCGTCGGCATCACTGATGTGTCCATCTGATCGTTAAATTGCACAACAACACCGAAACTTCCGGTGGCATCAGTAATTAAGGCTGCCGTCACACTCGCATTACCCAATGGCGGGTTGGTATCGACCGGCAGGGCAAGGCTCGCAGGATCAAGCGTGTTGCCGTTCAGGTCGACGATAGTGTCGTTCACCGTCACCTCCAGGGGCAAGGTACTCGGTGTGAGCGCTGTAGCCGAAAAGGTGGCCGAAAGACCGTCAGCCGCCAGAACCGGACCGCTGGTCAGCGTGCCGCCGGTGATCGTCAGGTCGGACGACGTGATGTCAGTTACCTCTTCGCTGAAGGTCAGGGTGTAGTTGACCACATCGTCGCTGGGAGAGACGACGCCGTCGATATTGTCGTGCCCGATGATCACCGTCGGATCCAAGGTGTCGACCGTCAGGGTATTGGTAGCCGGGACGAGCGGACGTCCGGACAAGTCGACGACGGTATTATTTACCGTCACCGACAGGTCAACGGTACTGCTGTCGAACACTGTCACCGCGAAGGTGGCCGATAGACCATCAGCAGCCAGAACCGGGCCGCCGGTCAGAGCGCCGCCGGAGATTGTCAGATCAGACGCCGTGACGGCAGCAATCTCATTGCTGAAGGTCAGGGTGTAGTTCACCACGTTGTCAACGTCGGAGACGATGCCATCAACATTGTCTTCGGCGATGGTAACTCGCGGATTCAAGGTGTCGACCGTCAGGGTATTGCTGTCAGGAACCAGCGAGTTGCCATTCAGGTCAACGATAGTGTCGTTCACCGTCACCACCAGGTCAACGTCACTCTTGTCCAGCGCGGTCGCCAGAAAGGTGGCAGACAGGCCATCAGCCGCCAGAACCGGGCCGCTGGTCAGCGTGCCGCCGGTGATCGTCAGGTCGGACGACGTGATGTCAGTTACCTCTTCGCTGAATGTCAGGGTGTAAGTCACCACTCTATCCTGGAAGGAGACAACGCCATCAATGTTATCCTCGGCGATGCTCACCGTCGGGTTCAAGGTGTCGATGCCGAATTCGACTTCGGCGGTATAATCAAGTTGGGCTCCACCGTTTACATCTTGGGCACCGCTGACATCGATGGTGACATTATCACTATCGAATCCGCCATCACTGATGGCATAAGTCTCGGTATAAACCGTTCCGGCCCCATTCCACGTCCCTCCGGTGGAGATCAGGCTGCCGGAGACATCCACCCCGAAGCTAAGCGTCGGATCGATAATCGTGTCCATAACCTCACTGAAGGTAACGCCGACACTCAGGATCCCGCCATCGTCGGTGTCGGATATCATGAGGTCATCGGCAGTCACATCGGTAACTATTGGCGGAATGGTGTCGATTTCATAGTTGTTCGAATCGGTCGTCCCGGCCCCGGTGTTGCCGTTGAGGTCGGTCACCCCGGCATCGTTGAGAGTAATGACGTTGGTCGTATCTTCGATCGGAGCATTCGGAGTCAGAGTCGCAGTCCAGGTGATGCCGCCATCTGCTGAGCTGACATCTGTCAAGGTTCCGTTTTCGATCGTCAGGTCGGCGTTGGAGAAGTCTGTGACCGGATCATCGAAGGTAATGGTGACGAGGGCAATGTCACCTATATTCAGAGATGTATCATCAACATCGATGGTTGCCGTTGGCCGGACTATATCGACTCCGTACACTTTGGCAACGCTCCCCGCTCCGGGGTTGCCAGCCGCATCGTAGGTGGTGACGCTCGCCGCAATCGAGCTGTCCCCAGCCAGGTAATCTCCGACCAGATCGCTCCCCAGAACGTTGATGCTGAAGCTACCGTCGGGTCGGAGCAGTCCGGCGTAGTCCGTGTTGTTAATGGTCAGGGTGACCTCATCGCCTGCCTGGGCACCAACAACCGAACCTGTCACGGTAACGTCGGCACTCGACTCGGCAATGTTGACCATATTGTCAATAGCGATGTCATCGACGATGATCGTCGGGGTGGTCGAGGTGAGATCGACAAGGTAGTTCCCCGAAACGGTATCACTCGCGGCCCCACCGGTTCCTGCAGTCGTGATCGTGGCATCGATACTTCCTGTGTTACCATCACCGACTGCCGCCAGGTCACTACCAGCAACGTTGATACTGAAGGTCAAATCGGAGCTGACAAACCCTTCTGCGACCGGATTACCGTTGACCGTGATGTTGATCCGGTCTCCGACCTGTGCATCGCCGGCTACCCAGCCGGTGATGGCGATGTCGGTATCTCCAGCTTCGATCTGATTTATCACATCGTCGCCGGTAATGGCGTCGAGGTTGATTTCCGGCACCGGGAGGTTAGTATCAACGGTATACGATTCGCTTGCCGTAGCGGTGATGCTATTGCCGGAGGTATCGAAGGTTTCGACGCTGGCATCAATTATTCCGTCTGAGTCGGCGGCCAAATCGCTGCCGGCTACGTTGACACTGAAACTCCCACCGGCGGCTGTTCCAATGTAGGTCTGGTTGTTTACCACCAGGGTGACGGTGTCGCCATCTTGAACATCTAGCCCGACCGTACCGGTAATCGTCACGTCGCCGAGCGATTCGGCGAAGTTGACTATCCCATCACCGGCAATATTAGTATCGAGCTGGATTGATGCAGCCGGGGCCAAAGTGTCAATGGAAAATACGCCGCCGGGGTCGACGGAGAATCCAGCATTACCGGCAATATCGACCGAATCGATCCTGGCATCAATGGTACCAGTCACCCCTTCAACTCCGAGTGATGGAGCGAGAGCAGACCCGGGGACGTCGATGCTGAACGACTGTCCATCCGGGTTTACAAATCCATAGTGATCAACACCATTAATCGTCAGGGTGACTTGATCTCCGGCGAGATCATCGCCACGAATCTCACTGACTGCCCCGGTGATTGTGACGGTTCCGAGAGATTCATCCAAATTGACGACACCGTCAGAGGTGATTACATCAAGAACAATCGTCGGTTCCGGCGGCAGAATATCGACACTGTACTCATCAAAATTAAAGGCGGTTGCACCATCACTCGCAGTAATCGTGGCATCGACCACATCTGGAAAAGCTGAATCGACAAAATAATTGCCGGGGATATCGGCACTGAAGGTCATATCATCCAGCACCGGAGTATCGACACTATAACTGCCGACCGTCACAGTAACGATATCACCAACAACCGCAGATCCGCCGACCTGTCCGGTAATCGCCACCATGGCAGCAGGATCAGATTCGACCAGGTTGACGATATCATCAGAAGTGATATTCGGGTCGAGCCAGATTGCCGGCGCAATATTTTTGGTGACCTTGCCTGGCGTGAAGACCGATGGCCGCTGAAGGACATCTGGAGCTACCGGATCCGTAGAATCAGGATTAATAAGTTGTGCGTTGGTAATGAGGGGACCACCACCTGGGCCATTACCACCGGTGCTGACCTGAACCAGTCCAGGCAAAACAACAGATGTTTGATCGCTGGCGGTCACAACATCATCGACCTCTTTATCCGCATCGATATGCTCGCTCACCACACGCAGACTTCCCGCTTTGGCAGCGTCCGTGGTGCCGACCATCTTAAAAAGATCACCCAGACTGGTCTGGTGGTCACTGCTGAAATGGGCCTCATCAAAGGCGCTGTCATCCTTGTCGACAAAAACAACCTTGTGCAGAGCATCACTTAAAGCATCAAGCGCCCCATTCGGAATGACGACATAAGTTCCATCGACAAACCCCAGCAGCAAATCAACATCCGCGACATCGACTGATGTGAGCTTCGCTTCGCAGTTTGGCACCGTGACCGTTCCATCCGGTGCAACATGAGCGCGCTCAACCTGTTGTCCCTGTTCAGGACTATTCGTCACTGTTTCAGTCTTATCTGCCATACTCACCTCAGCTTTCAGTATTTAGATCTATACAGAAAAAAGAAGAACTATCATTGCTATACATTCGGGGCACCGAAATCGGCTATCCCTACGACTCACTCAGCTGTTGCGCAGTATATGCACTCAACAACTTGGCGAGTAGCTCATGTGACTCTTTGGCATCGGATGAGCTGTGATGCATCAGCTCAGAGATCTGGCTCGCTAGCTCGCCGCCCCCCTTTTCCATGCTGCTGAAAATCGTGCCGAGTTGCTTGCCGAGCAGCTGCAATTCAGCTCGAACGTTATGTCCGGCACTATCGAGTCGCTGATGCGACTCCTTGGAACCGTCAGCCAAGCGCCCCGCAAGTTCAACAATCTGGCTGCATATAGACTCGGCCCCCTGCCCTGTCGCGCTGAACAGTCTGTCGAGCTGCTGCTGCGACTTGTCGCTGTCGGTAACCAACTGCGTCTGTAGTTCGGACACCTGCCCACAGATCGCTTCGGCTCCCTGCTCCGTCGAGCTCATCATATCACCGAGACGCTCGCCGAGTTGATTGCCAATTTGTTGTAAATCACTCCGGACGTTACTGCTCGTCACGTTCAGGAGTCGATGTGATTCTTTGGCATCGGCCCCCATGTGCACCGTCAACTCGGAGAGCTGGCCGGAGATTTCACTATTCCCCTTCTCCATGCTGTTGAAAATCGTGCCGAGTTGACCACCAAGTTGCTGCAACTCCCCGCGAAAATTCTTGCTCGCTTCGTTCTGTACTGCCAGGGTCTGCAACATCTCTTCCCGTTGATTATTAAAGTCTTCAATGATGGCATTAAGCGCGCGCTGCTGAGCCCGGGTCGACTCGGCCAGACGCTCGTCGATATTGTAAGAGCCGAGGGTATCGAGCAATCGCTTCTGCTCGTCGACCTGATCCGCAAGCAGCTTATGCGTCTCCTTGGCGTCTCCGGCCAGACTGACGGTCAATTCGGAGATCTGACTGGAGACCTCACTGTTCCTCTGTTCCATGCTGGTGAAGATCGCGCCGAGTTGACTGCCGAGCTGCTGCAATCCACCGCGAAAACTGTTGCTCGCCTCGGTCTGCTCTGCCAGGACTTGCAGCATATCGGCACGCTGCACTTTAAAGTCATCTATTTCTGTTGTGAGAGACCGTTGACGCAAGCGTGCGGCCTCGGCCATCCGTTCCTCAATGCGCAGCAGGATCTTGGCCGTGAATTCACCGGTTTCTCCGGCCATTCCGATTGCCTCAGGATCCCGGAAAGAGATACTCTCAAACGAAAGTGCGATCTCGATGTGGCGAGCCGTTTCCGAGCTGAGCAATGAGAAAATATCACCTTGCAAGCGACGAATACCGACCATCATCAAACCAAGGATGATAGAGCCCAGCAAGCCGAACATAGAGGCCGAGAAGGCAATAGCCATCGATGCCATCGGGGCTTTCATACGCTCAATCATATTACTGAACACCACTATGGGGTCCGCAGTGCTCATGTCGAGATCGGCAAAGCTGCCGATCAGGGCACCGATGTCGCCAAGGGTCGCGAGCAGACCAATAAATGTTCCAAGCAGACCCATCCCGACCAACAGGCCGGTCAGGTACTGCGGCAAGGCATTGCGACGATTCAGACATGAATGGACGTTAGCCAATTCATGTTCAATAGCAGCCTGCTCCTGGTGGGAAATGGCACGATCACCTGAAGATGCCATTATCTGCAGCAAACAGGCGACATCACAGATGTAACTGTTAGCCAAATCCTTAAGGGTCGTCGCATCTGTGTTAGCGTGCACCGCCTTGGCAAATTCCACAAGTGCCCTGGCTTCACGCACCAACCGGCGAGCATTAATCAGGATAATTAATCCTCCACCTAGAACGATAACAAAGATCGTATAGTTGATTTGCGGGTGCGGGTTACTATCCAACGTTGAACTGATTGCGCCCCAAAAAACCACAGCGCCACCAAGCATGAGAAAATAAGGGAGTGAGATAAGAACATAGTAAAGTTTCAGTTGTTTTAACATTGTGCTCCTCTTTTTCAGCTAGACCAGTTATTTTGCAGACACGATATAATTATGATTTTAATTGGCTCGAAATGCCCCATCCCGAAACTTCAACAGAGGCGAAAGAATATATGACAGAATAGTTCGCTTGCCGACGGCGATATCAGCACTCGCCACCATACCGGGCATTAAAACCCCCGGTTGGAGATCACGGTCGGCAAGATTTGAAACATCAACCTCAATATTCACCCGGTAATAGCGGTTCTCCCGCTCGTCCTTCAGCGTATCCGAACTGACCCCGGTCACCCGTCCCTCAAAGGTACCGTAGGTAGAATAGTCGTATGCCCCGACCTGCACCCGTGCCGGTAACCCCCGGCGCAAGTGGGCGCGATCGTTTGGATTGGCCCGGGCTTCGATCACAATTCGCTGATCGCTCGGTGTGATCTCCAATAAAATTTCACTCGGCCGGACAACGGCGCCGATCGTCGTGACGTTCAATTTATTAATGAGCCCGGCAACCGGACTCCTGACAATGTTGCGCTTCAGGCGATCAACACTACTGTCGATTCCGAGGCTGATATTCTCCAACTCTTCACGGATCTGCGTCAAGGCCGCAGACGCCTCAGCCCGAAACCGGGCTACGGCCTCTTTTTCCCGTGAACCGGATTCAGCCAATGCGGCTTGCAGACGCGGCGCCGTATTGGTCGCTTCGGCTATTTGTGATTTGAGCTGCTGTATGCGCATCTGACTGTCGAGTACTTCCAATTCGGAGGCAGCATTGTTTTTGCTCAAACCATCAATAACATGATGCTTTTTTTTCGCCAGAACCAACTCTGCGAGCAGGTTCATCTGCTTTGATTTTACTTCCGCCAGCTCACTCTTTTTTTGCAAGCTTTGCGCCTGCAAAACCTGAACCTCTTCGGCCAGCTGAGTGCGACGAGCCTGCCAGGCAGCGATTTCCACTCGAATCACGTTCGGGTCGCTCAACTCCTCAGGAAAGTCGATCGTCTGCTCTCCTGTCACCTCGGCAAACAGACGAGCCTCACGACCACGCAGGGAATCAAGCATAGACTGTTCCTGCTCCAGACTTGAGCGATTCTGGATATCCGACAACTCCATCAACGGTTGTCCGGCAACCACGACTTCCCCTTCACGAACCAGAATATTTTGAACAATCCCCCCTTCAAGGTGCTGCACAATTTGCGATTTACCGGCCGGGATAATATGCCCCTCGGCACGTACAATGACATCGACCTCGGACATTCCGGCCCACAACAGCACGCTGATACTGCTGAACAACGACAGCAGAATAAACGTGCGCTGCGGCGACAACTCCGCCACATACTTTTTACACCTGCTGAATATGGAATGTCGGGTTGTGCTCATCAACGTGACCTGACCCTGACGACTGAAGCGTTCGCATCCGTTGTCCCTTCAACCACCGAAACATCGATACTGTCCGTAGGAACATTCAGTTGAATCAGCAGATTCCGTACCGCCAGTGCGCGATAGAAGCCCATACGTTTTGCCTCGGAAAAACCGACTGGAACTTCAACATAAACGAGTATACTTCCGCTTGCTGCGACAGGCTTTAATTTTTCGAGCAACCTCTCGCGCTCTGCCAACGTAAAAGAAACGGCTTCATCCTTGAAACGCACCATTACTTCAAAGTCACTTGCAAGCGTCTGTTCAATCCCTGTTTGCGGATGAGGCACACTTGCGGTTCCCTCGACAGTTTGAATCTGGCCTCCAGTCGGAATGCTTTGAGTATTATTTCCTGCAAGCAACATCTTCAAACGCTGAATTTCACTCTTCAACGCGATATTCTCTTGAACCAGAGTACTCTCATCCAAGACGGTTTCTACCACTGCTGTAGCATCAGCATTCGCATCCTGCGGCCCGACTGCCCGCCCCAACTCGAGAGCGAACATAAACACTGCGACGATCAAAATCGTCAACAGGAAGAGCAAATTGAGGATGAGGTTGGTCGTGGCATCAACATATCCAGGCCAGAAAATATCCGATCCGTCGTTACTCTCAGAACCCATTGACATACTGTTTCTCCGTCTTTAATGAATTGTTTTTCTCGTTTTTTTACTATTGCAAAAACTGTCGAGACATCCACAACCAACTATGTTAGTGCCGTGTCAACGACAAACTGACGTATCCAACTTGTTCTTTTCCGCGCCAGCTTCGTTAAGTCTTGATCTGCGTAGTTATTACTATGCAACTCAAGACCTGCCTTGCCGACACAAAAAATATCGGCGTTGTATTACGCCATTTCATCATTGACACGACACTAGTACACTTTTCAACATACCGATTAAGCCCCTAACCCTAATGATCTTCGGTTGCCTTTGGCATGTTTTGGCTTTGTTCGACCGACGAAAAAGTCTCTTCGGGGGCCGGCCATGGTGTTCCCAGCGTTAACCTGACTAACTGGGCCACCGTATTCATCTCCAAAACATGCAAATCAACCAGACGTGAGCGAACCTGGAAAGACTGATTTAAGACGTCCAACAGATCCAGCAGGGATTGGTTACCAGAAAGCATACGTTTTGACATGGCCTCAGCTGCCGTTGAAATCGACTCCAACTCCAGATAACCAGAGCTTATACGCTGACTTGTCGCCGTAAGAGTTGCGTAATTTGCTGACAGGGCCTGAACAACACGGCGACGCTGGTCATCAAGGCGGTAGCGCAATTCTTTATGACGTTCAGTTCTTTCAAGATAATAATTATAATCTTTCCCGCCACTTAAAAGATTCCAGTTGAGAACCATCATGATGCGCCGATCTCTCTGGCTGGTATCACTCCCTCCCGCATGAAGTGAATAAGTATCTGTGTACTCCGCATCGATTCGGGGCGCAAATCTACCCATGGAAGCAGACTGGTTAATTTTCTCAGCCTCTACCTCGGCTGAAAGTGAGGCAATTTCCGGGTTGGATTCCATAGCTGTGGCCACGGCCATTTCGAACGATTTGGGCAGTACCGAAATGCCAACATCTTCGAGTTCCGGAAGACGGACCTTATCGGGAACCAGGTTGGTTAATCGTACAAATTCGGTCCCTGCCCCCCTGTGAGCAGCCTCCAATTCCAGTCGTGCTGACAGTGTCGCTTCGCTGCGTGCTCGCACGCGAGCCATGTCAGAAATACTAGCCGCTCCGGCATCGGCCCGTTTTTCGATATATTTAAGTAGCTCTGACAGGTGACTTTCAAACTCTCTCGCTACATCCGCCTGAAGACGCGTGGACACTAAAGCAAGGTATGCATTAACTATAGAAGTAAAAGCATCACCGTCACTTATTCGATAATTTTCTTCGCTAGCCTGCTCCTTTACTTTACTCCGACGCCAGTCCCGAAAGCTTGTGAGATCAAATAATGGCTGAGTTATGGTCAGTGCAACATCCGAGCGGATGTGTGTGGAAGAAGCAACAAGCTCTCCGGTAGCATCATCAACAATCACCGAAGGTTCAGATTTTTCATAGCCTCGATTGGCACGTACAGATACGGAAGGCAAGAGCCTCCCCCGAGTCTGGCCGGATTGCGCTTCAGCCTGCTTTATACGAGCTAAAGCTGCGAGGCTTTCACGGTTGTAAGCTCGTCCATCTTTAATCGATTCATAAAGGCTTGCTTCATCTACCGAACTGGCGAATTCATCTTCCATTATCTGATTTTCAGCCATATTGCTGACAAATTGCCCACCCACATCTGCCAGCACTGTAATTTCAGACATACCAATCAATTTTGACAGGGTCTGCTCTCTCGACACATCAGAACCTAAGGCAACCCGTCGAAGTCCTTCATCCTTTTGTTCCGAACTGGTATCCTGTAAACCGTCAGTCGCCCGAGAAGGGTTGTTTTGCACCGAAGCCTCTGGCAGATCGCCATTTACAGAGGATACCGATTCAGATTCAGCACCCCCAACCTGCGTTTCGTCAGCTGCGATCGTAAGCATCGGCGACAAAAGGCATTGCAGCGCTAAAATCAGGACAAAACAAACACACCACTTGAAGCTATCAATCACAAACAGACTCCTTGCACTAAAATATCCACCTCAGCTCCAGAACAACTATTTTCAACTTATCTAACTGATGTGAACGTACAGCTTTGTGCGGGTTAAATATTTTTCACCATTCAGTGAAGGAAAAAAGATATTTTCTTCCCGAAATAAACCTGCATAAAACAAAAAATATTAAAAATGGCCTGAAGTGCTTGGTAAACCGCCGTGAAAAGGCCATCAATGTTGTTAAATAACGAAGTTAACCCGATTCTACCTTCAAGCAAGCTCCCCAAAAACCCAGATAAACCTTCGGGGAACAAACATATCCACTTTAATAATGAACCAGAGAACCATACACACAGAATCATGGTCTAAACTATGAGTAATAATGCAATTTTCGCACCGACCAGCATGAGACTTTCTGTTGTTTGAGTAGGCACAGCCATGGATGTGTTCCCGCATCCCCGGAGATAGTTTATTTAACTATGAAATTTAAGGAACTCATTGCTGTTAACTGTTGGGTTGGCCTACCTTGGGATGACGCTGAAATCAACTTTCCTTAAAAGGCAAGCAGTTCGATATTCCACAAGTTCGGCGGATATCCATTGGCAGTGTAAAGGCAAAAAAAGCCCACCTTTTAAAAGGTGGGCATGTAATATCTTTATCGTCTGCAAACCGGTCAATCTGGTGACAATTCATCCCTGTCAGACAGATCCAACTCAAGCTCCTCCACCCGCTGGCCATCCATTCTTTTGACGATCAGGCGGATACCGTCAACCTTGAACTGTTCGCCCTCAGTCGGAATAGTGCCAAATGATTGTAATACATAGCCAGCCAGGGTGGTCACATGCTCTTCAGACAACTGCAACTCAAACCGGGTGTTGACTGTACGGAGCGTCAGGCTACCGTCGACCAGGAAACGTCCCGGCGCAAGTTCATGAATTAACGTCTCTTCAACATCATACTCATCTTCGATGTCGCCAAACACCTCTTCGATCACGTCTTCCAGTGTGACGATCCCCTCGACACCGCCATACTCATCGACCACAATCGCCAGGTGAACCTTGCGCTCGCGAAATGACTGCAACAACAGGTTGACCCGTTTCGACTCCGGGACAAAATATGGTTGTCGTGCGACCTTCTCGATCTGAAACTCTTCGGGCCGATTTACATAGTTAAGGATATCTTTGGAGTGAACGATACCGACGATGCTATCGAGGCTTTCGTTGTAAACCGGGAACCGGGAATGCCGGGCCGACTGCACCAGAGACAATATCTCCGCAAATGATGTGCCAGCATCAATACCGACCACCTCCGTACGCGGCACCATCAGGTCACGCACCCGACTCTGAGAGAGTTCAAATACGCCGTGTAGCATCCGACGTTGTTCTTCGGCCACTACACCGTCCTGTTCACCGACAGTGATGATGCTCTTGATTTCATCTTCACTGATCAGCGGACGCCCTGCTTCTCCAGGAAACAACCGGGTCATCAATCGTGAAACTCGCGTTACCAGCCAAATTAACGGTGTAAGAACCCACATCACCAGAAGAATCGGTCGCAAGACCAGAAACGAGACCCGCTCCGGATTCTGTGCCGCATAGGTCTTTGGGCATACTTCCGAGAAAATCAACAGCACCGGTGTCATGATCAGAATTGTCATTAACTCGCCATGTTCACCGTACAGTTTGATAAACAGAGCTGTAGCAAATACCGAAGCAGCAATATTGACGACATTGTTGCCGATCAGAATTGCCGACAACAACCGATCAGGATGGGCAAGGACCGTCTCCAGACGCTCTGCACCGGGCCGTTTTTTTTCAACCAGATACTTCAGGCGAAGTCGGTCGAGAGCGGTCAAAGCCGTCTCTGAACCAGAGAAAAATGCGGAGAGGATGAACAGGAGCAACAACCCCAGTAAATAGATTGATATGTCTTCGATCATAAGGTCTTTTGATAATATCCCAGCTGTGCGTGATATTTGAATTGTACCGTATGGCATATGGAAAAACAATCATCATCAGGTTTCTCCGGACGATTGAATGTCTGCGGCGCTCATGGTATAAAAAGTGACCACCTATTATCAAACAAAGCGACATCCTATGAATGATTCCATCAAACAACTCTACGCTGATCTCTGCACCCAACTCATCCACCACAACCAGCGTTATCATATTATGGACGAACCGGAAATCACCGATGCAGAGTATGACCTACTGTTTCGTGAACTCCAGACACTGGAGGCTGAGCACCCGGAACTGGTGACACCGCAATCCCCCACGCAACAGGTTGGCGCCCCCCTCTCGGAAAAGTTTACTCAGGTTAAGCATGCCGTGCCTATGCTCTCGCTTAAAAATGCTAAAAACCCGCAGGAATTTTCAGACTTTGACCATAGTATCCGGCAGACTTTTCTCGCTAGAGATGAAGAGCTTGAATATGCCTGTGAAATGAAGCTGGATGGCGTTGCGGTAGAACTCACCTACGAAAACGGCCGTCTGACGCGCGCCAGCACCCGCGGCAACGGCCACATCGGCGAAGACATCACTGAGAATGTCAGCACTCTGCCAACAGTACCGCAGCAGCTTATTGCTCCATATCCTGCACTACTGGATGTACGCGGCGAAGTTTATATCGACCTGGATGACTTCAGACTGATGAATCGCCGACAGGAAGAACAAGGCGATAAAACCTTCGCCAACCCACGTAACGCCGCTGCGGGCAGCCTGCGCCAGATCGATGCCGAAGTTACCGCATCTCGTCCGCTAAAAATATTCTGTTACGGGATCGGCCGGCTCTCCGGTGAACAACCCCGGACCCAACAAAACATGTTGCAAGCGCTCGAGCAATGGGGGCTACGCGTCAATCTGACAGAAACCAAACTCGCCAGTGGAGTTGCAGCGGTTATCGATCAATATGAAGATTTGGTTGCCCGCCGCGATAGCCTTCCTTATGAAATTGACGGTGTCGTTGTCAAAGTCAACGAACTGGCACTACAGGAAGAGCTCGGTGAGGTTAATCGCCGGCCACGTTGGGCAATAGCGATTAAATTTCCGCCGCGTCAGGCACAGAGCATTGTCGAAGATGTCGTCTTGCAAGTCGGCCGAACCGGAGCCATCACCCCGGTCGCCCAGCTCAAACCGGTAAAGGTCAGTGGCGTCACGGTAGCACGCGCCAGCCTGCACAACTGGGATGAAATCGCCCGTCTGGGTCTGATGATCGGTGACCATGTGACAGTTGAACGGGCTGGTGATGTTATCCCTGATGTTGTGAAGGTGATCACCGAACAACGTACCGGCCAGGAGCAGCCGATCCCCTTCCCCGAACACTGTCCTGAATGTGGGGCTGACGTCCAGAAAAACCCTGACGAAGTTGTGCCCCGCTGCGTCAACAGCCACTGTCCGGCGCAAACCATAGAGTGCATTAAACATTTTGTTTCCCGCAACGCCATGGACATCGATGGCCTCGGCGAGAAACAACTGGCCCAATTGATTTCGCTGGGCAAGATTGCAGACGTAGCCGATCTCTACACCCTGACTATTGATGATCTGTTCGCCATGGAAAGGATGGGCGAAGTTCTGGCCCGGAAGCTATTACAATCCATCGAAACCAGTAAGACCCGACCGCTATCCCAGCTCCTGTTCGGTCTGGGCATTCGCCATGTCGGTGAACATACCGCTAAATTGCTTGCCAGGCATTTCGGCAGCCTTGATGCGCTAACCAAAGCAGAACTGGAACAACTAAAACAGATTCATGAAATTGGAGAAACGGTCGCGCTATCAATCATCGACTACTTCAATGACCCGACGCGCCTGCAACTACTTGAGAGACTAAATAAGGCCGGACTCACCCCCAAAGTTGAAGAGGTAATTCAGCAAAACGGTCTGTTCTCCGGCAAAACCTTTGTTTTCACCGGCGCCCTCAGCCTGTTCAGTCGACAGAATGCGGAGAAACAGGTCGAACAATTCGGCGGTCGGGCAGCCAAGTCAGTCAGCAAAAAGACCAACTACGTTGTCGCCGGCCCCGGAGCTGGCAGCAAACTCGAGCGGGCCCGGGAACTCAACATCAAGATACTGTCCGAAACAGAGTACCTCGAACTTATCGAAAATGCAGAACAATCATGAGCCAAGCAAGAGCAATGATCTGCTTTAAAGGGCGTGTTCAGGGGGTCTGGTTCCGGGCCTACACCAAACAGCAGGCCGACCAACATAAAGTCTGTGGCTGGGTTCGAAATCGGTTGGATGGTAGTGTTGAGGCGCTCTTTGAGGGTGTTGAATCGGACGTCAAGACTGTAATTGCAGCATGTCAGAACGGGCCGCCATCAGCCCGGGTCGAAGAGACTGAACTGTCATGGCAACAGGCTACCGGTGAATTCAGCCAATTCGATATTCGGTAACAACCATTACGAACTCAGAAGGCAACTGGAAGCACCATTTCCAAGATTTCTCTCTGTGCCTATTTACCGATCAACTCCGCAATGATATTCAGCAATTCGGCACTACGAAACGGTTTCTTGACAAAACCGGAAGCACCGACCCGCTCGCCCATCTCACGGTCTGCATCATCACCACGGGCCGTCAGAAAAACCACTGGAATATCTTTGGTCGGCTCATTAGCCTTCAACGTCTGGCAAACTTTAAAACCGTCCATTCCCGGCATCATAACATCGAGCAACACCAGGTTCGGCTTTACACTCATCGCAATTTCAACGGCATCCAGACCGTTCGACGCATACATCACATCATAGTTACGAACCTTCAGGATCGCATCGAGCAGCTTCAGGACCGACTCCTGATCATCTACCAGCAAAATTCTTGGCTTGTCACTTTTTTCAGCTGTCATTCTTCCCCTCACTCTCTTTCAGTTGCAGACTTTCTTTATAAACATCACTTCCGGGTAAACCAAACTGCTTTGCGACCTGTTTCACAATCTGCCGCATCGGCAGGTCACTCTCATTCCGAAGCCTGGTTAACGCATCAATTACAGTTTCATCAGGAGCACTCGCAATAGTTGGCGCAATCAGCAATACCACTTCACCCCGCACCCCGGTGTCGTTATAGTATTCTATCACTTCCGACAAAAGCCCGGAATAAACTTCCTCATGCAGCTTGGTCAACTCCCGGACAACCGCTACCTGCCGTTTATCACCCAACAATTCCCGCATAAGATCTAGTGTTTTCAATAATCGGCGTGGACTTTCGTAACAGACTACTGTCCGTTGTTCATTCAGAAAGGTTGCAATCCTGTCACTACAGGCCTTTTTTTTCGTCGGTAAAAAACCTTCAAAAATAAATTTGTCTGTCGGCAAGCCTGCAATTGACAGCGCGGTTGTAACCGCCGATGGACCTGGCACACTGGCGACCGGAATCTGCCTGGATCGACAACGCTGCACCAACAAAAACCCCGGATCCGAGATCGCCGGTGTCCCGGCATCGGTTATCAGGGCGATATTCTTGCCACCGGCCAACATTTTAACCAGCTGCTCACCTTTTACATCCTCATTATGTTCAAAATACGAGGTCAGGGGCGTCTTGATGGCATAGTGATTAAACAACTTACGGCTGTGTCGAGTGTCCTCGGCAGCGACCAGGTCGACTTCCTGCAAAATACGCAACGCCCTGAAGGTCAAGTCCTCGAGGTTGCCGATCGGTGTAGCTACAACATACAATGTCCCCGGCAAGCCTGCCGAATTCTGCCCATCCTCTATTACCTTGGTCATTCTACCAGCCCTAGCTCCATGCGCAAGGCGTCGATATGCTCTTTCCACAATTCAACGCTGGCATCACTCGGCATTCGCCAATCACCACGTGGTGAAAGGGCCACACTGCCTACTTTGGGTCCATCAGGCAAACACGAGCGTTTGAATTGCTGGCTGAAAAACCGTCGACAAAAAACAGCAAGCCAGTGCAGAATCTCTTTTTCATCATACCTGCCGGCAAACGCCCGAATCGCCAGGAACATAATCTTGTCCGGCGCAAATTGGTTTCTGACCAGATGAAACAAAAAGAAATCATGCAATAGATATGGGCCAACCTGTTCTTCGGTCTTCTGGTTAATTTCCCCGTTCAGGTCTGGCGGTAAAAGTTCCGGTGAAACCGGGGTGTCGGAAATATCCCGAAGTACATCCGACGTCTGCCCGGAAAACTCCTTATCGGCACACCACTCCACCAGATAACGAACCAGTGTTTTTGGCACACCAGAATTTACTCCATACATCGACATATGATCGGCGTTGTAGGTGCACCAACCAAGAGCCAGTTCGGACAGATCACCGGTGCCGACAACAAGCCCGCCGATCTGATTGGCCAGATCCATCAGGATCTGCGTACGCTCACGAGCCTGGGCATTTTCAAACACAATATCGTGCTGTGACTCGGGGTGATCAATATCCTTGAAGTGTCCGCGAACTGCGTCATCGATCGAAATGGTCTTCAGCGTTACACCAAGTAATTCAGCAATCTGCACGGCATTATTCCTGGTCCGCTGTGTGGTTCCAAACCCCGGCATGGTCACCGCCAGAATCCCCTTACGATCGAGAGCGACTTTGTCAAACGCTTTGACCGCCACCAGCAAAGCCAGAGTCGAATCGAGCCCACCGGAAATTCCCAGTACAACCTTTTGTGACCCTGTATGCCGCAGACGTCGAGCCAGTCCGGTGGTTTGAATAGAAAAAATTTCATTACAACGGTGACAGCGTTCGGACTCATCATGCGGGACAAAGGGTGTATCAGGAACAGTGCGTTGCAGATCACCAACCGCAGCTTCAGGCAAAGAAAATTCGATAACGCGGCCTGTCTGAGTATCACCATCGGCAAAACAATTATTGCGCAACCGTTCGCTTAGCAGTCGTTCAATATCAACATCAGCCATTGCCCAGTTGTTAGCAAACCCGAAGCGCTCTGTCTCGGCCAACACCTGGCCATTTTCTGCGATCAGGGAGTGCCCGGAGAAAACCAGATCGGTAGTCGACTCACCCGGGCCGGCTGAAGCATAGGCATAAGCAGCAAGACAGCGTGCCGATTGTGATCTGACCAGCTCCCGACGATAGGCTTCTTTGCCGAGGGTTTCAGGGCTGGCAGAAAGGTTTAGCAACACCGTCGCCCCGCGCAGAGCCTGCTTTCCACTAGGGGGTTCGGTCACCCAGCCATCTTCACAGATTTCAACACCGACCAGACACTCCGGCAGTTGCTTGAGTCTGAACAACAGATCGACACCAAACGGAATAGCCTCGCCATTACGATGCAGCATCTCAATGGGTGCATTCCGCCCGGAACTGAACCAGCGTTCATCATAAAATTCCTGGGTGTTCGGCAGATATTGTTTGGGTACAACTCCGAGAATTTTACCGCCAGAGATAAATACAGCACAGTTATAAAGCCGTCCCCCTTCAGCAATCGGGGCACCAACGACCAGAGTCACGTCACTTTTGGCTGACTCATCGGCCAATCGGTAGAGCGCAGCTTCGCATTCCTTGATCAACAATGATTGGAAAAACAGATCGCCACAGCTGTAGGCAGTCAGCCCTAGCTCGGGAAAGACCAACAGTCGGCACTCTTGTTTGGTGAGGGTGTTGATTGACTCCAACATCCGCTCCAGATTGAAGCTGATATCGGCAACACGGTGCTCAGGAGAGACCGTTGCCAAGCGTAAAAAACCGAGATCTTTGAATGTTCTGACCAGTGTTGTCATAGCTGCCCGGATAAATAATTATGCCTGAATAAAAAACATAATAAAAACTAATATATAGTACAGTTTAATCTGGCGAAATGCAATCTATGATGATCACACTAAAAGACCAGAGATGATAAGCATTTGTGTTGTTTTTCATGCTTCAATTGTTGTCATTTCGAACATA
>JAUVAJ010000152.1 GCA_030591795.1 Desulfuromonadales bacterium
AGATCCAATATTGACCGTCTCTCCGACAGCTTTGTTACAGCGAGCTAACTCGAGAAATCCCCGGCAAGTATCGTCAACGTAATTGAAGTCTCGTGTAGGAGTGACATCACCGAGACTAATTTCCTTCATGCCGCTGGCTATCTGCGTGATGATAGTAGGTATTACAGCTCTATTAGACTGGCGTGGTCCATAGGTATTAAATGGGCGAGCGATAGTCAATGGAAGATCAAACGCATTGAAAAAGCTCATTGCCATGGCATCGGCGCCTATCTTCGACGCACTGTATGGCGACTGGGCTTGCAATGGGTGTTTTTCGTTAATTGGAACATAGAGCGCGGTGCCATAAACCTCGCTTGTCGATGTGTGTATGACTCGCTTAACATCGTTAGCAAGAGCTGCCTGGCATATATTCAAAGTTCCTCTAACATTTGTATCAACATAGCTATCTGGCGCTACATATGAATAAGGGATAGCAATAAGAGCCGCCAAATGGAATACGACATCTACACCTTTTGTTATATGTCTGCAATAATTTGGGTCGCGAACATCACCGCAGAGCACCTCCATATCTTTGAGGCATGCAACATCCTCAAGCCATCCCCAATTATTAAATGAATTATACTGAGAAAGAGCTTTGACATTATAACCTTCTCGAACTAATAACTCGGTCAAATGCGAGCCAATAAATCCATCTGCTCCAGTTACAAGAACATTTTTCATTGCGTTCCCAATCACATTAATTGTTTAACAACCTATATTCAGGTCTATTCATTATAAATTCCCAGATTTCTGGTTTTACGCCTCTCCAGGAAAAATGGAATTAACAACAAATTATCGACAAAAAGCTTGTACAGCAAACCAAACAGGCGATAACTCCCGAACAAAGTGAAATAATCTACCGCAGGAATGCGAATCCCTAAAAAATAGTCACGCGCCCCTCGTCCAAAATTAAAGTATTTCCACTTGCGCCCTTTCACCGACAATTTATAAAATCCATATTGATACGCAGCCATAAGATCAAGAGGATCCAGGCGGGAGGCTAACAGCTCTTTTAATTCATCATCACTTGCAGGCATATAGCACCCCCCCAAAAAACGATAGAACGACGGGCCCAGCAGGATAACCGGCTTGCGAGCATAGACCGCTTCGATACCAACCGTCGAGCCGGCGACCAGCACCTTTTCACATCGGTCAATCAATTCATAGGTGCTGATGGGAGAGTCCGCGGCAATAACGGATACATTGTTGTTTAGACCATCCAAATCATTCAAATCAGAATGATATGCACGCTTCACATTTTTCAGATTCGGGTGAATTCTTAGATAAACATGAATAGACTTGTCAACCTGGCAGGCCAGATCCGATACTCTCCTGATAATTTCTATCTGACTCGGAAGGAACTTGTAACTATCAAATTCTTTGTCTATTCCTGAATACTCATCTTCAGAAGTATTGAAAAATACAATATTTCTTTTATTTTCATCCCATCCGCTTGGCAGACAGCCATCAACTTGATTTTCAACGTAAATAACTTTTTCAATAGTACGCTGTCCACTCTTTCTGTTTTCATAAAAGATTTTTGAAAAAGCTATCATTTCACTTTCATTACGAGATGCAAGGTTTTCTGACCAAAATTTTTGGTAGAGATTTGCATTTTCCTTTATATTATGAGGCAGAGAATTTAAAAAACAAACACTTCTATGTTCCCATACTGGGGCATGAGCTTCAGTTTCAAAACATTTAACCTGTTTACCAAGTGAAATCGGTTTGCGCATAAACGAGCGTGCGTCAAATGTACGCCCATTAAACAGAGAATAGGTTTCTGGGGACAACTTATCCTCAATATTTTCAACAACATGCGACATATTAGCAGCAACACGCAGCAAATCATTGAAATATGAAATTATTTGACGATTGAATTCCGGGAAGAGATTTCGCCTTAGGGGTACATAAAACGATAATACCGAGTAACCAATATCGACACCGTTGTAATTTATAGACTTCAGCTCGTCAATTGACGAAAAATCAAAATTTAAACTGCTGACATGATCTAGTTGTTGTTTGTCAACAAAATCACTCAACTGATACACATCAATATGTTTTGGCAATTTTTTCATCGCAGATTTTGCCAACGCCCGGCAAACCGTACAAACAGTTTTTGACGCACAAACATTTGCTTTACAATAGCGGAACACCCCATCACAGTAGACGACCGATACGGACTCATCTACCTCAGAAGCGACAACCGCTTCGTCCAGCATAACGGTAAAATGAGCATTAAAACGTGCATGGGGTAGAATAAAAACTTGACTCATAGCTGACAAAAACCTTCAAATATCGTTGAATAAGGATTGTGGTTTTAGGCACCAACTCTTCGGAGCCCTGAAACGACAACATTACTGATGGGTCACGTAGATCTTGATTCCTGGTTTCAGGTTGAATCTTTTTTTGACGATCTTCAGACCGTGCTTGTTAAATAAGGTTTCGAGGTTTTCATGATTGAAATTGTAAAGATGCTCTGAGGGCAAGATCGCTTCCCAGTCGGCGAGGTTAGACGGAACACGCCAATGGCCTTCATCCGGAGTACGTAGATCGATGACCCCGCCCGGCGCCAGGATTCGCTTAAGTTCAGCAACAAAGGCATTCAGGTCAGGGACATGCTCGATCACGTCATAGATCGAAAGAACATCAAAATAACCATCGGAATAATTCTGCGCTTCTAGTGTCCCTTGGGATACATTCTCCAACCCGAGTTCGTTGCGGGCATACTCCAGCCCCCAGGGCTCAACATCGACACCGAACGCTTCAAAACCGGCTTCTTTTGAACAATAGACGACAAATCCGACCGAACAGCCGATATCAAGCCAGCGACCACCGGCGACGAAATGTTTTTTGATTCTTCTGACCCAGGGCCGGATCCGGCGCATCTTCTTATCCTTCTTCTTGAAATAAAGTTGGCCGTAATCTGCGTCGTAGGTGTTCAAAACATCTTCAAAGTGCGGACGTGGATTGATCATCACGAGATCGCAACCGTTGCAACGGACAAAAGGCTCTTCGAGCTTCTTAAACAAAAAGGTGAAAGCGTCACCACCGCAGACAGGACAGGAAATCTCTTCCCATTTCGTCTGAGCGTTAACGCGAATGATCGTGTTATCCGATGCCATTCTAGAAATTCTCCAAGAGATCTGTATTATTAAAAGTTCTTACCATGAGCAGACAATACGTCATAAACATACTAGAGTTCTCAGGACCATTTACTTGAGGATAAAGTTTTTTTAAACGTAATTCATGAGACCGGAAGGTATCTGTTTAACCAGTCTCTTTATCTGTTCAGCAAGCATCCGACTGTCACTAAGCTGAAACAGGCGTTCTGTTACGTCGTTCTTGACGATATCAAGCATCCCACCGCGCGCCGTGCCGATAATTGGTCGTCTAGCATCAGAACCTCGGCCGTCGCTCAAAGCATAGACCTCGGCTATCTGCTTATGACTACCGCAGAAGCGAACACGCTCTTTCAATCCAAGCAATTTTATCAGTATTGACAACTCCTGAAAATAGTTATTTTCAACTTTATGCACTCCGCTGATGGTCACCAAATAAGTTGACTATCATATTTAGTGAAACCCCTTGGGATTGATAATTTCATTCACAATTTCTTCAGCAAGGTCCTCCGCCGATCTCTCACCAGCCTGTACTACAATTTCCGGATTCTCAGGTGGTTCATAATCCGAATCAATCCCGGTAAAGTTGGGTAGTTCCCCGGCCCTGGCTTTTTTATACAACCCCTTTGGATCCCTCTGTTCACAAATCTCCAGCGGTGTATTTACAAAGATTTCAATAAATTCACCTTGTTCTAGTAGTTCACGTGCCAGATTCCGTTCGCTCTTGAAGGGCGAGATAAATGAGGTCAACACAATCAGACCGGCATCTACGAACAGCTTGGCGGCTTCAGCGATGCGGCGAATATTTTCGACCCGGTCGACATCGGTAAAACCGAGATCACGGTTGAGCCCGTGGCGAACGTTGTCGCCATCTAGCAGATAGGTACGCTTGCCGAGGCTATGCAGCTTTTTTTCCACCAGATTGGCAATGGTCGACTTACCCGCACCAGACAGGCCGGTAAACCAGAGCACTTTTGGGGTCTGTTCATTGAGTTCAGAGCGGCTCTGCTTGTTAATTGCAATCGACTGCCAATGGATATTGGTAGCACGACGTAACGGAAAGTCGATCATCCCGGCACCAACCGTGGCGTTGGTGAAGCGATCGATGAGGATGAAATTGCCAGTATTGCGGTTGTCCTGATATGGGTCAAAAGAGATCGGCTTGGTCAGGCTTATATTGCAGATTCCGACTTCATTTAACTCAAGTGTTTTGCCCGGTTCACATTGCAGCGTGTTAACGTTGATCTTGTGCTTGAGAGCTGAGACAGTTGCAGGTGCAGTCGCTGAACCAGCCTTGAGCAGGTAACTGCGTCCCGGCAAACACGGTTCATCATGCATCCAGACTAAATGGGCTTCAAACTGGTCGGCGTAAGCAGGACGTTGCTCCGGGTCACAGAGCATGTCCCCACGGCTGATATCGATCTCGTCATCAAGGGTAATAGTCACCGCCTGCCCGGAAACTGCTTCAGACAGATCACCATCCATGGTAACAATCCTGGCCACCTTGCTGACCTGCCCGGATGAAGGAACCACCACAGCATCACCCGGTCGAACCATGCCCGAAGAGATTGTGCCGGAGAAGCCTCGAAAATCAAGGTTTGGGCGATTAACCCACTGTACCCGCATCCGAAACGGCTTGCTCGAAGCATCATCGCGAATCGGGACATTTTCGAGATATTCTAGTAAAGGTACCCCTTTGTACCAGGGAGTAGCATCGCTAGGCGCAATAATATTATCACCAGCCAAGGCCGACATCGGTATGGGACAAATGTCATCAAAACCGAGATCGACCGAAAACTGTTTATACTCCAGACAGATTTCGTTAAATCGTTCCTCTGAATAATCGACCAGATCCATCTTGTTGACCGCCAGAACAATCTTGCGGATACCGACCAGCGATACCAGATAGCTATGGCGCTTGGTCTGGGTCAAAATACCCTTGCGCGCATCGACCAGAATAACCGCCACATCAGCCGTCGACGCACCGGTCACCATATTGCGAGTATACTGCTCATGCCCCGGTGTATCAGCGACTATAAACTTGCGCTTGTCCGTAGAAAAATAACGATAAGCTACATCAATCGTAATCCCTTGCTCCCGCTCAGCCTGCAAACCGTCGAGCAGCAGCGCATAATCGATCTCTTCACCCTG
>JAUVAJ010000079.1 GCA_030591795.1 Desulfuromonadales bacterium
GGTAGTTCGACCTAATTTGAATGGCAAGTTGGAGTTCCGACCAAATGGTGCCGCTGCCAGGAGCGGAACTTGTTCACTTTTCTGCCACGAAGTCGAACACGATGAACGTTCTTATTGATACAGACAGTCCTGTAAAAGGCCGGGGTTTTTCCCGGCCTTTTTTTTATTGTAATGGTTCGATTTATTTAAGTTTTTGTGATAAATTATGCCAATATGCCTAGCTATAACTGCAAGATAGGAACCGCTGATGGTAGAGTGGTTGAAAAAGACTTTGACGCGGTCAATAAGTCGCTTTTGAAAACCGGACTGGAAGAACAGGGTTTTCGCGTCTTCCGTATCCGACGTCGGCTGTTTCAGCCTTTTACTGGCTCAGTTAGCGGCTCCGGAAGTTTTTCTGGTCGGCGATTTTTATCGTTCAATCAGGAGTTGGTTGTGTTGCTTAAGTCAGGACTGCCGATACTTCAGGTTCTCGATACAGTCACCGAACGGATGGAAGCTGGCCGCTTGCTGGATGTGATGCGTGAGATTCAGGAGGATGTAAAAGGCGGGGCGATTTTATCAGAAGCTTTTGGCAAGTTTCCCAGATTCTTCCCTCCGCTTTATATTGCTTCATTCCGTGCCGGTGAACGGACTGGAGAGCTGCCGTTGACTTTGGGTCGATTTATTGCTTACCAACAACGAGCAGAGAAGTTAAAAAGTAAAATTAAAAGTGCTTCTTTTTATCCGATTATTCTGTCTTGTTTTGTTGTTTTAGTAGTTTTGTTTCTGATGTTATGGGTGGTTCCAACCTTCACCCAGATTTACATAGATGCAGATGTTGAATTGCCTTTGGCCACAAGAATTATCATTTTTACAGCTGATCTGCTCACAGAAGGACTCCCGGTATTAATACCTGTCGTTATTGGGGTAGTTTTTTTTCTACGTACTTTGCTTAAAACTGACAGAGGGCATCTGTTTCGCGATCGTATGAAACTTAAAGTTCCATTTTTCGGAATGTTGTTTCTTGATTATGCAATATCCAGTTTCTGTCGAACACTCGGTACAACTCTGCAGAGTGGTATGCCGATTGTTCAGGCATTACAAATGTCGAGAGGGACTTTGAATAATCGTTTGTATGAAGAAAAAATGTTGCTGGTAATCAAACGGGTTCAAGAAGGGATGTCTCTCTCTCAATCCCTTGATCAGACAGGTTTCTTTCCTGGCTTGGCGCTACGCATGATAGGTGTTGGTGAAACCAGCAGTTCACTTTCGGAGATGCTGGGTGATGTTGCAGATTACTTTGAAGATGAAGTTGAAAGACGTCTCGATCGTTTGTCTACCATGATCGAGCCGATTCTAATGCTCGGGATGGGACTTTTGGTCGGTGCTATTGTTGTAGCAATGTACATTCCTATCTTTCAAATGGGTTCAACGGTACATTAACTGGAGCTGGATTTGGCAATATTCGTCCGAAAAATGCTGGGTGATATCCTGATTTCTCTTGGAGCAATGACGCCGGCGGAAGTTGATTTGATCATCGGGAAAATGGAGTCATCTGGCCTGCGATTTGGTGAAACTGCTATTCAAGAGGGGATTATCAATGCTGATGTCCTGGCCCAGGCTCTGGCTGAACAATTCCGCTTGCCATATGTAGATATTGAGACGTGCGAACTTGATGGTGAGCTTCTTTCCAGTATAACCTCATCACTTTTTCTCAAATACAATTTTCTGCCAATTCGTCGTGATGCTGATCAGATGCTCATTGCAGTTGCCGATCCGACCAATGTGACTGCGCTGGATGAATTGGAGCTTACACTTGATTGCTTGTTACAGGTACAAGTCGCTTCAGCTGCAAAGATCAAAAAGTTTATTGAACGTGGTGATCTTGGTTCCAAGAAGGTTTTGAGTGAAGTTTCAGAAGATTTTAAACTGCAACTAGTCAAAGAGACCGACAAAGGTGAGGAGGTGTTGTCGATTGAAAAACTCACCGCCGATACCAGCCCTATAATCCGTTTGATAGATTCAACTCTATACGATGCCCTGAATAAACGGGCGAGTGATATTCACATTGAGACCAACGCTGATGGAGTCATTTTTAAATATCGCGTTGATGGTGTTTTGTTTAAGGCGACTGAGCAATTGGACGGACGGTTCCAGGGGCCAATAATCTCCAGGATCAAGGTCATGAGTGAACTCGATATTTCGGAACGTCGGATTCCTCAGGATGGCCGATTTAAGGTTCGGTTGGGTGGGAAATCTATTGATTTCCGTGTTTCGATCATGCCGAGTATTTTTGGTGAAGACGCTGTTATCCGGATTCTCGACAAAGAATCAATTGCTAATGACCTGCAGGGGTTGACTCTTGAATCTCTCGGTTTTACCTCGCATGAGCTGGTTCGATTTAGAAGAATGGTCAGAGAGCCATATGGAATGGTGCTGGTGACGGGACCGACCGGCAGTGGCAAGACGACAACCTTGTATGCCGCGCTGTCTGAAATCAATTCGGACGAAGAAAAAATAATTACCATTGAGGATCCGGTCGAGTATCAGGTTAAAGGTGTCGTGCAAATTCCGGTTAATGAAAAAAAAGGGCTGACATTTGCCCGCGGCCTGCGTTCTATATTGCGTCACGATCCGGACAAGATCATGGTCGGTGAGATACGCGATCCGGAAACGGCTCAGATAGCGGTTCAATCTGCACTTACCGGCCACCTGGTTTTTACAACCGTACATGCAAATAATGTTTTTGACGTTCTCGGTCGTTTTTTGCACATGGGTATCGATGCTTATAATTTTGTGTCATGCCTGAATTGTGTCGCTGCACAGCGTCTGGTCCGCCGTAATTGTCCACATTGCACAAAACCGGTTAAATATGATCGCAAGGTTCTTGAAGAATCCGGCCTCTCATACAAGAAGTATGGTCAGGTTGAGTTTATGGCCGGAGAAGGGTGTGAAGAGTGTCATGGCACCGGTTTCCACGGCCGGAGTGCCATCATGGAATTGCTCGATATGAATGATGAATTGCGTGAATTAATTGTTGCCAAAGCGCCGGTTTCGCAATTGAAACAGGCCGCCAGAAAATCTGGGACGGTGTTCTTGCGAGATGCTGCCATTGAAAAACTTGTGCAGGGCTTAACAACCCTGCCGGAAATTAATCGTGTTACGTTTGTTGAACAGGCTATGGAATGATTTACAGAAACTACCTCGGACTTGATTTGCAATCCAGCGTGTTACGTGCTGTTTCCATGCAGCGGCGTGGCATGTCGTTGAATCTAACCGATGGCAGATTGATCGGCCTGGATCAGGGTGTTTTGTTACCATCTTTCCGGCGGGAAAACATTCTCGATACTGAGGCTTTTATTTCCGCTGTACGTGAAGTTCTCGATCCAATAGCTGTTGCTGAAGAGCGGGTCAGTCTGGCATTACCTGAGAAAGCCGGGCGTATTCTTTTGACCCAGGTTGAAACCCCGCTTACCAGTAAAGCCGAGGGCGTTGAGATTCTCAAGTGGCAGTTGCGTGAAGCGCTTCCTGCTGATGGTGAGCTACAACTCGACTACCAGATTGTTGATCGAGACGAATCGGGACGGCAGTCTGTTGTTGTTACCTGCATGACAGAGGCGGTGCTTAAACAGTACGAAGACTGCCTCAATCTTGCCGGATACGGCGCCGAGAAGATTGATTTCAGGTGCCTTTGTCAGTTTAATTATTATCATAATCGGCTCGGCTCAGATGATGATTATGTGCTGATTTTATCAGAGAGCCAATCTCTGGTTGTTCAAGTACATCAGGCCGGGGTTCCGGTTTATCATCGTGCCTGCGAGGTGTCAGGGGATGTTGAGTCAATTTATCGCGAATTAAACAGGGTGCTGTCCGGTGAACGAATTAGACTTGGTGGTTTGCGCCGTGAGTCGGTTTACCTGCATAGTGATCAGGAAGAGAATAAAGAACTGTTGGAGGTATTGAAGAGTCTGTTCGAAAGAGACACCATAATTTTACTCGACTCCGAATTATCTCGACTTGGCTCGCCGACTCTTTCGATTGATAAGTCACAAGCGCGTTCGTTGATCACTGCAGTTGGCGCTGCCGAGCGCTTGATGTAGGAACTTATATGAAATATACCCAAAATCTTGCAACCAGAGCATATGTTAATCGCCGGACTCTTTATTTCGGATATGCACTATTGGGTTCTTTGCTGGTCGTTGTGCTGTTATTAAATACGGTTCGGGCTTTTTCACTTAATAATGAAATAAACCGTAATCGAGCCAATATCGAGACAATCGAAACTAATATTTTGGCACGAACCGGTGTTGAAACCGCTGATTATAGTGAAGCAAATTATCAAAAAATTTTAGCGAGTATTCAAAATGCCAATGAAATATTACTGCGGGACAGCTTTCGCTGGACTGATTTTCTTGAACAGATGGAAACAGTCGTACCGCGTCAAGTACGAATCTTGCGAATTAACCCAAGTTACAAAGATCGTAAGGTGAAGCTTTCCGGGCAGGCAAAAAACCTGAAATCACTAAAGGTCCTAATCGACAACCTTATTGAATCCGGGAATTATTCACAGGTCTTCCTTGAACAGCAGACAAGGGTCGCAAAATCAGCAATTATAGGCTTTTCAATCAGTCTCGAAGGAGCCTTTTAATGATTCGCGAACCGGTATGGAAGGCAGTCTGGAAAGTTAACCGTATTATGCCGATATGTCTTGCCGGACTGTTTGGTATTAATATCCTGCTGTTTCTGTTTTTGACCTATTCTCTGGAGGAGCAGGCCGCTGTGGTGCAGGCTGATTTTATCCGTCTGCAAGCTGATGAGCGTCGAACCCAGAGCGGCAGGGCTGATTCTGAGTCGCCAGTAGTGATCTATACTCGCGGAGTTGAAGATTTGCAGAAATTTCGTCAGGCTATTCCGGCCAAGTCTGAGCTGACCGGGCTGATTGATGAACTTTTTGCATTAGCAGACCGGTCAGGTTTGCGGATCGACAGTGTCCAATATGATTCTGAAAATGATCCAGAGCAACAACTGTTGCATTATAAAATTAATTATAAAGTTACAGGTACATACAAACAGATAAAAAAAATGATTCATATGATCGAGCAGTCCGAACGATTAATGTCGATTGACGAACTGTCTCTGGACAGTGCTCAAAAAAATAAGAACGTCAGTCTGTCTTTGGCACTGAAAACTTTTTTCAGGACGGATCAGGTATGAATCGACAGAAAAAAGTTTTAATAACTCTATTTGTCTTGTTGGTGTTGGCGATCGGTTACGCCTACCTGATGACCCCGGAACAACAACGACAAGCACCTCAACTAGAAGGTGAGCGATCCGAAGCTGTTAGTGCAACTAAGGAAGGGTCACGCCAACCGAATAAAAGTATGTTGCGCATTGACCTGCTTGAGAAAGAATCGATCAGGTATCAAACACCGAAGCGGGATATTTTTAATTTTGCCTCAATACGTAAAAAGCCGGTAACAAAACCGAAGCCGAAACCACCAGTGGTTAAGCCGACGGTTAAACCGAAGCCGACACCAGTTGTGACTCCGATAGTCAGGCAGCAATTGGCCAATTTTACTCTGCATGGTTTTCTGATAAAGGAAGAAGCGTTAACAGTGTTCCTGTCGCGCGGAGAAGATCTGTTTTTAGTTCACGAAGGTGATAAGTTTGGTGATGACAACCAGTTTACTGCCCTGTCGATTACTGAAGATAAGATGATTATAAATCAGGCAAGAGATTCTCGTAACATTGAAATTATATTGGTAGAAAAAGAGCCATTGGTGCCGACCATGCAACAACCTGATGTTTCTGAGGTGAAGTATCCGGCACCGGCGGTACGGAACAAGTGGCCCGGCAAGAGGGCTCCAAACATAAATCGTTAAAGGTTATGGATGTGAATTTCCTAGGCAAATTATATAGACGCGTTCTGCGAGGTCCAGTAATGAATATGGTTACAGTCCGTTGTATGACCCTTTTATTTATCCTTTTACTGCTTGCCGGTTGCGCCAAGCATTCCGGGTATTATCAGGATGGTGTCGATGCGTCGTTGAGGAATTCATATGATGAAGCTGTGTTGAACTTTTCTCGGGCTTTGGAGGAGAAACCTGGTGATCCGGAGTACAAAGCCCGATTGGCATCATCAAAAGGCCGTGCATCGTGGGCCCATCTGAAGAAAGGTCGCCAACTGCGCAGTGAGGGTTTTCTAGTCGAGGCCGCCAGTGAGTTGCGTCTTGCCTTTGCCTTGAACAGCAACCTGGATGTAGCTCGAACAGAGCTGGCGGAAATTGAACAGGAACAAAAAATACGTGACACTCTGGCCGAAGCCGAAAACCTCTATCAAGCACGGCGGTTGCCCCAAGCCAAAAAACTTGTCAGGAAGATTCTGAAAAACTCCCCCGACAATCCGACGGCGTTGCAACTGCTCGAACAGATCCGGGCAGACCGAAACATTATGGTCGGCGGTTATGAATTGGCAGTCGATTCAAAAGAACCGGTCACACTGAAATTTAAAGACGCCCGGCTGCATGAAGTATTTAAAATTCTCAATAAACTGTCAGGCATTAATTTTATTTTTGATGAAGACCTGGCTAATGAAAGTGTAACTCTCCTTCTGGAAGAGGCGACATTTTCCCAGGCGCTTGAACTGTTGATGAAAATGAATAATCTCGGATCGCGGGTACTTAATCCGAAAACAGTTATTATTTATTCCAATACCAAGGAGAAACAGAAGCAGTATGAAGACCAGATAATTCAGACTTTTTACCTGTCCAATATCGAAGCCAAGAAAGCGGTCAACATGTTGCGCACTATGCTGACTCTACGTAAGGTATATGTGCATGAAGAACTCAATGCGCTGGTTGTGCGCGATCGTCCAGAAGTCATTAAGCTGGTTGAAAAGATGTTAGAGAATGCTGATCTGTCAGATTCAGAGGTTATCTTTGATCTTGAATTGATCGAGGTCAGTCATGGTGATTCCTTGCAGTTTGGACCGGAATTAAGCCCTTATGGCATCGGTATTGCCGCCACTAATGCCACAGGTATAATTGCCAGTTCAATTCCAGCCGGTGTTGATCCAGGCAACATGATCGGCAACCTTCAGGGCCTTGATGTCTTGTTTACCCTGCCGACTGCCTCATTTGACTTTTCCAAGCAGTTGCTGGACACAGATATCCTGGCTACGCCGAAGATCAGGGTTAAAAATCGGGAGAAGGCCAAGGTTCATGTCGGAACGCGTGAACCGAGTATAACCTCGACCATTTCAGGAGACAATGTTTCTGAGAACGTCCAGTATATAGATGTCGGAGTTAAGGTGGATGTTGAACCGGTAATTCAACTTGATGGGTCGGTGCGGACGAAACTACGGTTGGAAGTCAGTTCCGCCAGTGATCCGGTCGAGTCAAGCAACTCGCGGGTGTTTACCATTAATACCACCAATGCCGAGACGACAC
>JAUVAJ010000318.1 GCA_030591795.1 Desulfuromonadales bacterium
ACAGCCAAGCTCGAGATGAGTGAATGGTTGCGTGATCAAGAGATGGTTGAAGCTGAACAACTTTTTGAATCTGAGCTTCGCATGGAGGAACAGAAACAGGCAGCGATCTATCGCGAGATAGAGATGGCTGATTATTCAGCTAAAGAACGAGCCAAAATCGAGAAAGACCTTCAAGACAAAAAAGAGCAGATGTGGAGTAATGCAGCAAAGGCTGGCATGGGTATTCTGCAGATGCTCCAGTCTGGAAGTATCAAGCAAAGTAAAAAGGGTTTCGAAATCGCCAAAGCGGCGGCGATCGCCGAGACCACTGTCAATACATATAAGGCTGCGACTGGAGCCTTCTCTGCCCTGTCTCCAATCCCAATTATTGGCCCGGCGCTTGGTGCTGTAGCAGCAGCTGCAGCTATAGCTGCCGGCATGGCGAATGTCAGCGCAATAAGCTCCCAGCAGTTTGGTGGCGGCGGTGGCGGTGGAGGCGGTGGTGGTGCAGTCAGCTACGGCAACCCCGGAACACCGACCAACCCGATCAGCACCTTGCCGCCGGCAGCCCAGGAAGAGACAGAACCCAGGCAGGAAATCCATATCCACTTCCCGCCCGGCGCCACAGTCATTAATTCCACTCCGGAAGAGTTTGCCCGGCGCATGCTTCCGGAGATACGCCAGGCCGAAAGCGATGGAGCGTAACTGATGCTACCGATTATCCTCTACGACAACCTGTTTGGCAAAGGCGTCCCGACCGCCAGCAGTACCGATGCGGCCGCCGCGTTCGACATACTTAATCTGTTCGATCTGCGTCCCTACACCTACTGGCAGGCAGCCGCTTTCGGCACCGCCTATCTCTACCCGAACTTCAGCGGCAAGGCTGATGCCTTCGGGATCGTCGGTCACAACCTCGGCACAGCTGAAGCTTCGGTATCGATCGAGTATTCAGCCACCGGTGCCTGGGCCGGTGAAGAGGTTGAGCAGCTGGCATCGTTCACCCCGGCAGATGACCTGGCTATCCTTAAAGCTTTCAATCAGGCTGACGGCTACTGGCGGATCAAGATCGTCACTGCTGCTGTGGTCCCGTTTTGCGGTGTGGTGATGATCGGCGAAGCGCTGCAATTCCCAGTCACTCCGGACACTCCATATGTCCCCTTCACTGAAGGGACTAAAGGCCGCGCAGTTGAAAGTAAAACTGGCCAGCTACTCGGTGTTGATATCAGCTACTTCCCGATCAGCGTTAAGCCAAGGTGGTCGAATCTGCCACGCACTTTTGTCTTTAGTGAGTATGCCGATTTCTGGAACGATCACGCCCGCTGGCGCAAGCCGTTTCTCTATGGATGGGATCTGGATGTCTTTCCGGAGCACGTGTTCTTTGTCCGGCATAAAGGCAAGCACGGCACACCGCTGTCGGTGCTCACGCTGGCCGATCGCCTCTCTCTTGACCTGGTCGGGGTGCGTCAATGAGCTTTGATAGCAAAAAACAGGAGCTTTCCCGGCAGAGCTGTCGCATGCTCGCCTTTGATTTTGACTGCTGCACCAATGTCTATGGCCAAGCGCCATGTACGGCCAACAAGGCGGCCGGTGCGGAATGCTACAACACCTACACCACCTGTCAGGATCGGCCGAACTATAGCAAAGGGATCAAGACTCTCAAGATCACCGATAAGCAGGTAGGTTTCCCTGGACCATTCCCGTGGCTGGCGAGCATCAACCTGATGCCGACAGAGATAAAGGTCGACCCGGAAGATGGCCAGAAGGAACTCTCGATCCGTGGCCGGGCGACGGTCAGTGTCCTGGACGAACCGCACACCGATGTCGGAATCGATCCGTACCGGGCGAACCGGATCAGTGTGCCCGAGGTCTCATTCTGGAAACGGTTCCTCGCTCGTAATACCAACTGGCAAGGCCGATCCGTGCGAAGCTATGAAGGGTTTGTCGGTGAACCGGAGAGTGAATTCCAGCTGCGCTGGGCCGGGCGGATCGATAACATCCTGCTTGGCGACAGCAAGGTAACATTCAAGCTGGTCGATGAGCTGAAAGCTCTCAAAGGGATCAAGCTGCCGGCCAAGTTTGAGGGTGAGCTAAATGCCGACATTGATGCGGCAGCTGTAGACCTGATCTTGACCACTATCGAGAAGTTACCTGCCGCCGGTTATATCGTTATCGAAGATGAAATCATCCAGTATGCGGCGATCACCGAAGCGCAGAATAAGCTGACCGGATTAACCAGGGGCGCTCTCGATACAACGGCCGCAGCCCACGACTCAGGAGAGCGGGTCGGTCGTGGCGTCTACTTTGCCCCGACTAATCCGTTCGATATTTTAAAGGGGATGCTCACCGACTCCCGCGACTCGGCGATTGCTGATCCGCCCGGTGCCGGCATCGATGTTGCCCGAGTCGACACCGCTGCGTTTGATGCCGCCCGCGACTGGCCGGGTGGTGAGGTCGATTTCTCAACCTTCATCCATACCTCGACTTCTCTCTCCGATCTGTTCTGGGAGATCGTCCGCCTGGTCGATTGCCACGCCTGGGAAAACGAACAGCAGCAGATTACCATCAAGCGCAATCTGCCCAAAGAGCTCGGCCAGACCTACACCGAGTTTACCGATGGCTCCAATATCGTGGTCGACTCCGACAGCGTCGACCTGAACGACGTCGCCCGCAAGACCGCCGTCGCTTTGTTCTGGGATCTGCCATTTCTCTCCGAAATCGATGACGAAATGCTCTACCGCTCGGTCGACGTTATGGCCGACGTCGACGCCGAAAGCGAAAACGAATTTGACGGCATCGCTGAAGACACCCTCTACTGCCGTTGGCTACGCCTCTCACCGGCTTATGTTCAGGCCGAGACCATCAAAGCCTACGCCCTGGCACTGATCACCCGGCGTCTATTGTTGCGTCGGGATGCCTGGCCAAAGATCACCTTTGCCGTAGAGCTGAAGGATGACGGGGTAATGACCGGCGATAAGGTACGGCTGACCACCGACGCTCTGCTCACGCCGGACGGCACACCTTTAAACCGGGCGCTGTTTGCGGTGTTTAAACGAAACCCTAAAGGTAACC
>JAUVAJ010000006.1 GCA_030591795.1 Desulfuromonadales bacterium
AAGAGCTATTCGATCGCCACGGTCGGCTGTAATTTCCGCTGTCTGCATTGTCAGAATGCAGATATCTCCCAATGGCCGCACGAGCATGAGCAGATTCCCGGGGAAGCGCTGAGTCCGGAACAGATTGTGGCGGATGCACTCGCAGCCGGGTGTCAGAGCATCGCCTACACCTACACCGAACCGACTATCTATTATGAATACGCCTACGATACTGCCAAATTAGCTCACGCGGCTGGTTTGAAGAATGTTTTTGTCAGTAATGGCTACACCAATCCTGAGCCGCTTAAGGAGATCGCACCGTTTCTTGATGCGGCCAATATTGATCTGAAAGGTTTCTCCGATGCTTTTTATCGGAAGTGCACCGGGGCTTCACTGGCCGGGGTGCTGGAAACCTTGCGCGAGTACCGTCGCCTCGGTATCTGGCTCGAAGTGACCACGCTGCTGATTACCGGGCAGAACGATGATGATATTGAGCTTAAACAACTGGCTGAATTTATTGTTGCAGAGCTTGGTGTCGAGACACCGTGGCATGTGACTGCTTTTTTTCCGGCCTACAAGATGCTGGATGTGCCACCGACGCCGATGGCGACGCTGCATCGTGCCCGTGAGATCGGTGCGCAGGCCGGGCTGAAACATATTTACACCGGCAACCTGTATGATGCCGACGGCGAATCGACATTTTGCCCGGACTGTGCGGTTCGGCTGATTCATCGGCACGGTTTCCAACTGGCGGAAAATGTACTTGTTGATGGTTGTTGTCCGGTATGTGCGTATGCGGTGGCCGGTCTCTGGGTATAAGAACCAAACACTATAGGCATAAACATGGCACATCTTACGGCACGCGGTAATTACCGCGACTTAATCCGGCGTTTGAACAAGGCGTCGCAGGGGGCACCTGAAGCTCAGCTGCTCTACGAGATACTCGCCATGCTGTTCACCGACCGTGAAGCTGAGCTGGTGGCAAAATTGCCGCTACGGCCGTTTACTACCGAGATGGCAGCGAAGGCCTGGCGGCTGTCGCTGGCTGAGAGTGAGACAGTGCTGCAGCGGCTGGCCTCCAGAGCGTTGCTGGTTGATGTGCAGTTGAACGGTCAGACTGAATATGTGCTGCCACCGCCGATGGCCGGATTTTTTGAATTTGCCCTGATGCGTTATCGCGACGATATCGATCAGAAAAAGCTGGCCGGACTGTATGAGGAGTACGTTAGCAAAAGCGATGATTTTCTTGTCGCTCTGTTTGCTGACGGCAGGACTCAACTCGGCCGGGTTTTTGTGCAGGAAGATGTTCTCGGCAGCGAGTCGTCCCTGCATGTGCTCGATTATGAAAAAGCGACTGAAGTGATTGTGACCGCCGACGAGATCGGTGTTGGTCTTTGCTATTGCCGACACAAGAAGATGCACGCCGGCACCGCTTGTCAGGCCGATCTCGATATCTGTATGACTTTCGATACGGTCGCTTCGTCGCTGATCCGTAGCGGCTATGCGCGCAAGGTTGAGCAGAGTGAGTGCCTGGAGCTGCTGCATCAGGCGTGGGAACAGAATCTGGTTCAGTTCGGCGAGAATGTCCAGCATGGGGTCAGTTTTTTATGCAACTGCTGTCCCTGTTGTTGTGAGGCGATGTCGGCTGCCCGCCGCTTCGGTTTTACCCAAGCGGTGCATACCAGTAATTATATTGCTGAAGTTGCTGACAACTGTAGTGGTTGCGGCCTCTGCCTGCCGGTCTGCCCGGTCGGGGCGCTGACGCTGGAGACTGAAGGTGAACAGGGCCGGGGACGCAAGCGGGCGGTGGTCGAAGAACAGAATTGCCTCGGTTGCGGCGTTTGTGCGCGTAATTGTCCGCGCCAGGCCTTGATCATGCAGGCTCGTCCGCAACGGGTTATCACCCCGGTCAATTCGGTGCATAAGGCGGTGTTGATGGCGATTGAACGGGGCAAACTGCAGCATCTGTTGTTCGACAACCAGGTATTGTTCAGTCATCGGGCCCTGGCTGCGGTCACCGGCGCGATCCTCAAGCTGCCACCGGTCAAGCGGGTGCTGGCCAGTGAACAGATCGGTTCGCGCTACCTCGGAGCGATGGCTGCGAAATATGACGCAAGGAGTCGGCCCGACACCTGACGATCACTGTTGGCCGAACATGGCCGGTCGGCGGTCAAGGTTGTAGGTAAAAAAGGCTTTGATACGCAGTTCTTCTTCTTTATAGGCCTTCGGCAGGTTGCCGTAAGAGTCACTCCCCTTATAGACGGCGGCGATCGCTTCACGGTCGAGCAGCGGGAAACCGCTGGTTTGCAACAAGACTACATCGAGAATGTTCCCCTCGCGATCAAAGACCATTTCAATCAGGCAGGCCCCTTCTTCGCTGCGGTCGAGTGAGGCGGCCGGATAATTCCAGTTTTGATAGATGCCGTTGCGCAGACGCTGGAAGAAGGAGTTAAGGATATCCTTCTCCGTGTCGAGCCAGATCGCTTCGCCCTCGGCGACATCTGGCCGCGCCTTGGCGCGAAATTCATCGCCGATCCGTACCCGGGTGTCGGGTGCCAATGAGGTCAAGGTTTTTAGATCCGGTACCGGCTTTGTCCCATCCTCCACCGGTTTTGGCTTGTCCACGTCAGGTTGTGGTTGCGGCGGCTGTACCGGGACGGTAATGGCCGGTAGCCGGTCTTCCGGAGCGTCACCTTTGGGCGCAGTCTCTTGTTCTACCACCCGGTTTGCTGGCCCGAGTCGTTCAGCCGGCTTGTCGCGTTGCTGATCTGGTTGTTCCGGTAGATCCAACTCTCTGGTGATAAGATCGTCGGCTGGTGACTGGATCTCAACATAGACCGGTTTTTCAGCTGGCCGAATCGGTCCTTGCGATTTCGGTAGCGCCAGCAACAATAGATGCAACAGCAGCGAGGCGATTACAAAGAAAGAAAGATTTCGGATTTCGACAAAGTCTGTGTGCATATTCTTCCGAATGAATTTATCTGAAAGTGACAAACACTTTATTATACAGGAGATAGAGCTGATACGACAAACAATTGCGCGGCGGCTGTCAGGGCGGCTAATCCCTTGACCCTCGACCGGTCATCCGTTATAAAAGAAGGCTCTATGTAAATCTGCTATCCTAAAGGAGGAATATAATGCATCTTGTCGACCAGATAAAGGCCAAGGCCAAAGAAAATCTCCAGACTGTTGTTCTCCCTGAAAGTTATGACGACCGAATGATCCAGGCTGCCGGGCAGATTGTTGCTGATGGACTGGCAAAGATCGTCCTGCTTGGCGACCCGGCAACGCTGCAAGCCAAAGCGGCTGAGCTCGGTTGTTCCCTCGAAGGTGTAACCTTGCTTGATCCGAAAAAAGCTCCCCAGCTCGATGCCTATGTCGAGGAATTGGTTGAGCTACGTAAGAAGAAGGCGTTGACTGCCGAGCAAGCAAAAGAGTTGCTGACCGGCGACGACAATCTCTATTTCGGTTCGATGATGGTTCGCAAAGGCGACGCCGGTGGCGCGGTGGCCGGAGCTTACAACACCACCGGTGATGTTTTACGGGCTGCTTTTCAGGTGGTCGGTACCGCTCCCGGTATGAAGACCGTCTCCTCAGTCTTTCTGATGGTAACTAAAAATCCCGATTTCGGTGAAAATGGCGTGCTCTGTTTCGCTGATTGTGCGGTCAATCCAAACCCCAATGCCCAGTCGCTGGCTGAGATCGCTGTCTCTACCGCCAGTAGCTGTAAGAGTTTTCTCGGGGTCGACGCCCGCGTTGCCATGCTTTCGTTCTCCACCAAAGGGAGCGCCGCCCACGAAGATTGCGACAAGGTACTCAAGGCGCTTGAGATCGCCAAGGGGCTGAACCCAAGTCTGCAGATTGACGGTGAGCTGCAACTCGACGCCGCACTGTTGCCGAAGGTTGGTGATAAAAAAGCGCCCGGGTCGTCCGTGGCTGGTAAAGCCAATACTCTTATCTTCCCGACCCTTGATGCTGGCAACATCGGCTACAAGCTGGTCGAGCGTGTTGCCGGTGCGGAAGCGGTTGGCCCGATCATTCAGGGTCTGGCCAAACCGGTCAATGACCTGTCGCGTGGCTGTTCGGTCGATGATATTATCTCGGTCTCGGCAATTACAGCAGTGCAAGCACAAGGTTAATGGCTTAGCCATCTGATTCTTTTTTACGAGTGCATAATGCTTACCGAAGGAGAGGACGAATGAGTCAGTTTGAATCAGTGACGATAAAAAAAGAAGCTAATATTTACTTTGACGGCAAGGTGACCAGCCGGTCGATTGAGTTCCCCGATGGCGAAACCAAGTCCCTCGGTATCATGTTGCCGGGTGATTATGAATTCGGCACCGAAACCGCCGAGTTGATGGAGATCACCCGCGGCAGTCTAATGTTGCAATTAGCTGATGATACGGGCTGGACTCACGTCAAAGGGGGGGAGTCATTTGAGGTGCCGGCTAAATCGAGTTTCAAGGTTGTGGTTGAAGAGGTTACGGATTATGTCTGTTCGTACCTGAAGGATGATTAGTCAGTTCTTCTCTTTGTAATATAAAAAGGCCGGTGGAATTTTCCACCGGCCTTTTTGGTCTATTCTGTTGCGATCGATCAGCCGATTGAGAAATCCTTGCCGGAAAAGCTGTACTCGAAGTTCATGTGATCGGTATAGGTCTTTTCCAGAATAGCGACAACATCCTCGGTGAATACCAGTTCTTCGTCGGTCGGAATGACAAAGACCTTGATCGGTGAGTCAGCGGTGGTGATGTCAGTCTCCCGTTTGCGGGTCATGGTGTTCTTGTTTTTCTCTTTATCGAGCTTGATGCCCATATGCTCAAGCCCATCAAGTGCCAATTCACGAATCATCCAGCCCATCTCGCCTACGCCGGCGGTGAAGACTACTGCATCGAGACGACCGAGCGCGGCGCAGTAGGAGCCGATGTACTTCTTTAGACGGTAGCCTTCCATCTCCAGCGCCAGTTTACAGCGGGCATCACCTTCTTCAGCACCTTCGATTACGTCACGGCGGTCAGTAAATTGACCGGTGATGCCGAGGACGCCTGATTTTTTGTTGAGGACATTATCAATTTCCTGAGCTGAGAGATCTTCTTGCTGCTGGATAAACATCGGTATGGCCGGGTCGATATCGCCACAGCGGGTACCCATGATTGCGCCTTCAAGTGGGGTCAGGCCCATGGAGGTGTCGATCGAGACGCCACCCTTGATGGCGGAATGCGATACGCCGTTGCCGATGTGCATGGTGATGATGTTGCAATCTTTCGGTTCCTTGCCGAGCAGTACGGCCGCCCGCTTGGAGACATAGAGATGGCTGGTGCCGTGGAAGCCGTAGCGACGGACACCGTGTTTTTCATACCACTCGTACGGCACCGGGTACATGTATGCGTGCTCCGGCAGGGTCTGGTGGAAAGCGGTGTCGAAGATGCCGATGTGTGGAACGTCAGGTAGTACTGATTGCGCGGCTTCGATGCCGGAAATGTTTGGCGGATTGTGCAGCGGTGCCAGATGCTGAACTTCCTTGATCGCATCAAGAACTTCTTCGTTAATGACAACCGAGCAGTTGAACTTTTCTCCACCATGCACGACCCGGTGACCAACGGCCGAAATCTGGGTGATCTCTTCAACAACACCAAACTCCTTGTCGGCCAGAGTCTTGATGATCAGGTGAATAGCTACCTTATGGTCAGGGCACTCATACTCTTCACGATAGGTTTCACGGCCCGGGACTTCGTGAATGATGAAGGAGTCACCGATTGTGACACGTTCCACCATCCCCTTGGCGATGACTTCTTTTTTTGCCCAGTCGTATAATTGATATTTGACGGAAGAACTGCCGCAATTCAGTGCGAGAATGTCCATGAGAAAAACCTCCTGTATATAGATGAAATTCGTAATTAGCAGCTTAAACAGCGTTCTATAATTTATATGAAGGTTTATGCTATTGCAAGTCTTTTAAGTTGTGTTTCTGTTCTGTGCCGCCAATTTTATTCAATAGTGACGGGCTTTTAGCTATACTTAATGATTTTCAATCAGGCTGTTGCCATGGCGCATTTCTGTTTGATTTTCGTCAGGTTTACAGCATGGATAACATGGAAATTACTTATGTCATCACTTTTGAGCGGGAAAATACTCAACAAATTTAACGAATCTCGCCCTATTACCGGGAAAACCCCTTGTCACCACTGGGTAAACTGACTAACATATATAACTTTCCGTTTGCACGAATATTGATTTGCAGACTCAAGGAGTTCATGTTCATGGTTTTTGACAAGATAGCATTACAGGTTCCAAAAATTTTACTTCCGCGTAAAGGGGTTGATCTGCAACGGTGGGCGGTGATCGCCTGTGATCAATATACTTCAGATGAAGATTACTGGACAAAACTCCAGAAGTTTATCGATGCCGCGCCCTCGACGCTGAACCTGATCTATCCGGAGGTTTATCTCGAAGAGGCTGATCCCGAGGCGAGGATCAGCTCGATCAACAGCGGTATGCAGCAATGTCTCGACCAGGGAATATTGGAAGAGCAGTCACCCGGTTTTCTGCTTGTCGATCGAGAGACTTCCGAGGTGCCGTCACGCAAGGGGTTGATGGTGGCGCTCGATCTGGAGGCATATGATTACAATGAAGGGGCGAGTAGCCTGATCCGGTCAACCGAGGGGACGATTCTCGATCGTCTACCGCCACGGATCCGGGTGCGCAAGAATGCACCGATTGAGCTGCCGCATATCATGGTGCTGATTGATGATCCAGAGCAGACCGTGATTGAACCGTTGTTTAATCGTGATTTACAGTCGGCCTACGATGTTGCTCTCTGCTGTAATGGCGGGCGGGTTCGCGGCTGGCATGTTAATGGCGAACAAGAAATCAGTGCGGTAACAAACGCACTTAGTCATCTGGCCGATCCGGAGCAGTTTGCCCGGCGTTATGATGTTGCCGACCGGCCGGTGGTGCTTTATGCCATGGGTGACGGCAATCATTCGTTTGCCACCGCCAAGGCGATCTGGGAGGAGTTGAAGCAGACGGCAGATGACACAGCAGCAATCATGAACCATCCGGCTCGCTACGCTCTGATCGAGCTGGTCAATATTCACGATCCGGGTTTGGAGTTTGAAGCGATTCATCGGGTGGTATTCGAAACCGATCCGGAGCAGTTGCTGGCGGCGATGACCGATTTTTACCGGGAGCAGGGGGGCGCATTGGCCCTGCTGCGCTGTGCCGATCAGGTTGAGTTGGCTGCCCGGCAAGCCTGTGAAGCGCAAGCGGGGCGCCATCTGATTCCGTTTGTTGATGCCAAGGGGCCGGGGCTGCTGGTTATTGACCGGCCGCAGTTCCATCTGGCGGTTGCGACCCTGCAGTCATTTCTCGATAGTTATCTGGCAAAGCATGCCGCGGCTCGCATCGATTATATCCATGGCGATGAACCGGTCACCAGGCTTGGCAACCAAGCTGGTAATATCGGCTTCTACTTACCGGCGATCTCCAAGCACGACCTGTTCAAGACCATCATTCTGGATGGCGCTCTGCCGCGCAAAACCTTCTCGATGGGTGAAGCGGATGAAAAGCGTTTTTATCTCGAGTGCCGGCGGATCAAAAATTGATGGCGTCGCAAAAAGTCCGCCCTACTGCGTTGCAGCGCTTTTTCAGGACCTCGACCTACAATATGTCGGCCTTCGCCCCTGAAAAACCGTTACGCCTTGTGGTGCGAAATTTTTACTTAGCCATCTGGTTCTTTTTTGCGAACACATCAAAAATTAGTGGCTAAAAATTTATTGAGGTTGATTTATGAGCGAATCGAAAACCGAACCATCCTGTGCAAATTGTAGCAGTGTCTGGCAGAAAAAAGGCTCAACCAACTGCTGGAGTGAGCCGCAGACTGGCCCGTCTCGACCTGGTTATTGTCCGTCGACCGAGCACTCTGAAATTATAGACGAATCTTTTGCCGCCTACCGGGGCGATGATTTTGACGCGCGTTTGGCCAAGGTCGCGGCAAAAGTGGAAGGGCTATGTTATCAGCCGGTCCCGGGGTCGGATGCGGTCAATGCGCGTTGGACCCGGGTTGAAGACACCGTCGCCCTGGCAAAAATGATGGGTTTTAAAAAGATCGGTATCGCCACCTGCATCGGCCTGCTCGCCGAGACTGAAAGCTTGGTGACGATTCTGCGGGCACAGGGGTTTGAACCATTTTCAGCTTGTTGTAAAGCCGGCAGTATCGACAAAATGGAACTCGGTCTTGAAGAGTCCAACAAAGTTCGGCCGAATACTTTCGAGCCGGCCTGTAATCCTATCGCCCAGGCGAAAATCATGAATCAAAAAGGGATGGAGATGAACATCATTATGGGGCTCTGCGTTGGCCACGACATGTTGTTCAGCAAATACTCCGATGCGCCGGTTACGACCATGGTCGCCAAGGATCGGGTGACCGGGCATAACCCGGCGGCAGTACTGTATGGCCAGAGTTTTTATTTTAAACGGCTGCAGAAGCAGCAGGTTGAGGTGCCGGAAGAATAGATGCCGCATCGGTAAAGGTTGAATTAGGTTTGTCATTTCGATTAGCGAGAGAGATCCTTGGATATGAACTGTAAAGATTTCTCTCTACTTTGTGCGCTATAGCCCATGTCCGCCATAGCTATAAGCGAAGGTAGATTGGCGAAGGCGTACGTTCGAAATGACAAGTTAAGCGTTGCGACTAATTGAAAACCGAATTTTTTCATAAAGTTTTTGTTTTCTATCGGGTTGGGTTGAACCGGTAGCGTGGTGGTGTATGAGCGAGTTGTTTAACACAATCCTTGATCAAGAGCATGTGCGTAGCCTGCTGGTGAGTATTCAGCAGGCTACCGGAGTCCCGGTCAGTCTGCTCGGTGACGATGGCGAACTGTTGGCCAGCGCCGGCTGGAATGACCTTTGTCGGCTCTATCACAGTCAAAGTGATCTTGGTCAGGAACATTGCCATAATACCCGCAACTTTTTTTCCGGAGCATTTATCGCTGCCGGCGCCAAGGACGAGTTAACGCCGCTGGAAAAACAGTGTCAAAATGGCCTGATTGAAGTTGGCCTGCCGATTGTCATTGAAGGGCGGCATTACGCGACCCTGGTCTTTGGTCAGTTCATGCCGGATAATTTTGAGCGTGAAAATTTTCGACAGCAGGCCTTGGCGATGGATGTTGATACGGCTGCATACTTGGCAGCGGTGGATGCTGCACCGGTTTTTGATCGAGCGGTAGTTGAGGAAATGCTCAGTGTCTATTCCGGTGTGATCGACATGCTGGTCCGGATCGGTCTGCAACATATTGCGCAGGAGCAAACTGCCGCAGCAGTTCGTGTTTCGGAGCAGAAGTTTCGGACGTTGTTCGATAATTCCAATGATGCGATCTATATCATCGATCTGGATGGTACCATTCTCGAGGCCAACCAGATCACCTGTGACCGCCTAGGCTATTCGCATGCTGAGTTATGTGCAATGTCGGTTTCGGATCTGGGTGACGCCAGCCATATGATGGAAGTGGACGGTCGCCTCAAGCGCTTCAAGAAAGAGGGCCGGCTGTTTTTTGAAACCAATCATCGCTGCAGTGACGGTACCCTGATTCCGGTCGAGGTTAATGGCAAGGTGATCGACTATGCCGGAGGTGAGGCGATTCTCTGTACGGCCCGCGATCTGCGGCGGCGTTATGCTGCGCAGCAGGCGTTAAAGCAGAGTGAAGCGCAATTTCGGTCGATTATCGATTCCTCGCCGATGGGGGTGCATCTATATCGGTGTGATGACGACGGTCGATTGCTGTTGGTCGGCTCGAATCCATCGGCCGACAAAATCCTTGGTATCAAGATGGCTGAACTGCACGGTTTGACCATTGAAGAAGCTTTCCCACCCCTGGCTGATACTGAGTTGCCAGAGACCTATCGGCGTGTCTGTCGCGATGGCGAACGGTGGTCCTGTACGGATCTGCAATACGAGGATGGCAACGTCAGTGGGGCTTTCGATGTGCATGCTTTTCAGACGGCGCCAAATGTAATGGCCGTATTTTTCCTTGATGTAACCGAGCGCGAAAAGCTCAATCGGATGAAAGATGAAATGCTCTCAGCGGTCAGCCATGAGATGCGGACACCGTTGACGGCCATACTCGGTTATACGGAATTGATGATGGATACCAGTCTGGAGCCTGAGCAGCGACAGAAATTTCTCAAAACTACTTACCGCGAAGGTGAGAGGCTGCGTGAACTGGTTGATGATATACTTGATCTGCAACGCTTCCGGGCCGGGTTTGCCAGCAATCAGATGCGGGATGTCGATGTTTCGTTGTTGCTGCATGAAGTCGCGAGCCTGTTTAACGAGACCGCCAGGGAACATACTATTGAGGTTGCCTGCGCACCAGACCTCGGGGTGATTATCGGTGATAATAGAAAAATTCATCGCGCGTTGAAAAATCTGATGACGAATGCTGTCAAGTACTCTCCGGATGGTGGTCTGATCAAGCTCTCTGCCGGTTTAATCGACAACGGAGGATCGATCCGGATCTCGGTTCAGGATTTCGGTCTCGGCGTGCCGGATGATGCCCGGGAGCACTTATTTGATAAGTTTTTCCGGGTTTGCCCGCCGGAACTAAAAAACCTTTCTGGTGCCGGTATCGGACTCTCTCTGGTAAGTGAAATTGCCAAAATGCATGGTGGGTCGGTTTGGTTTGACAGTGTCCACGGTCAGGGGAGTACGTTTAACCTTGAACTGCCTGTTGCCGGAGCCATGCCTCTAGGTGCAGAGGTGCAATAATCTCTGTTGCCGTTATAATGTTTTAGCTTACAAGTAAAAATTGTCATTCTCGAGGGTGTAATCGGGAATCTAGGCTTTAAAAGATGGATCCCCGATAAAATCAATCGGGATGACGACTTTTGCGTGATTCGACAATAATCTCACCAGTAAAAAACCTATTGGAGGTACCCGTTCCATGCCCATGTCGTCCAGCTTTAAAGATCGTCTGACTCCGGTGCTGAAAGAAGTCGCCACTCATTTCGGCACGCCATTCCATATCTATGATGAAGTCGGGATTCGTGAGACCGGCGCAGCGTTAAAGAAGGCGTTTGCCGGTATTGACGGTTTTCGTGAATATTTTGCGGTCAAGGCGTTGCCGAATCCACGCATTCTCGAGTTGATGAAAGAGCTCGATTTCGGTTTCGATTGCAGTTCAATCCCTGAGTTGATACTGAGCCGTCAGGTTGGCGGCAGAGGTGAAGAGATCATGTTCACCTCCAACAATACGACGCAGGAAGAGTTTAATGCTGCCGCAGCAGAAGGCGGCGGTGTCCTCAATCTGGATGATATTTCATTGATCGACAAGGTTCCGGAATTTCCGGAGTTGATCTGCTTTCGCTATAATCCTGGGCCGCGCCGGACCGGTAACGTGATTATCGGCAATCCGGTCGAGGCCAAATATGGGGTTACGCATGAACAGGTGGTTGACGCCTACCGGCTGGCCCGGGATCGTGGTGCCAAACGCTTCGGCTTGCATACCATGGTGGCATCGAATGAGCTTGACTACAGTTACATGGTCGAAACGGCGCGGATGGTGCTTGAGGTTTCCGATCTGGTCGAAAAGGAGCTCGGTATCCGGTTTGAGTTCGTCAATATCGGTGGCGGTTTTGGGATCCCTTACCGTCCGGAACAGAAACCGCTCGATCTTGCAGCAATGTCGGCGGAAATTACGATCCTGTTCGACGAGTATCGTGCCGAACATGGTCATGCGCCGACCATGTACATGGAGAGCGGTCGCTATATCACCGGACCACACGGATGCCTGGTGACTACCGCTATCAACCAGAAGCAGACCTATCGCAACTATGTTGGTGTTGATGCCTGTATGTCGGCGTTGATGCGTCCGGCTCTTTATGAGGCGTATCATCATATAGATGTTCTCGGTAAGGAAGACCTGCCCCGGGATGAGGTGTACGACGTGGCTGGTTCATTGTGTGAGAACAACGACAAGTTTGCCGTGCAACGTGAACTGCCATCGATAAGCGAAGGAGATATTTTGTTGATCCATGATTCCGGTGCGCATGGTCACGCCATGGGTTTTCAATATAATGGGCGGTTGCGCCCCAAGGAGTTGTTGCTTCGGTCCGACGGTAGCGTCGAGCTGATTCGTCGGGAAGAGGTGGTGGAAGATTATTTCGCAACGCTGCAGTTTTCGGCGGACAAAATTTCACCATTGGGTTAGCAGTCTATCCTCTCTCGTTAAAAAAAAAGCAGAGGACATGTCGTTAATTCTTGACATGTCCTCTGGTCTTTTATAAAAATCAAATAAACATTGTTTACAGGAGTTTTTATGAAGCTTTCTACCAAAAGCCGTTATGGTCTGCGGGCCTTGTTCGATATCGCCTATCACGCCGGGATGCTGCCGGGTCAGATTAAGGATATCTCCCGACGCCAGAAAATTTCAGCCCGGTATCTGGAACAGATTTTTCAGGAATTGAAACGTGGTGGTTTGCTGAAAAGCAAGCGTGGCCCTCAAGGTGGTTATCGTTTAACCCGCAAGCCGGAAGAGATCACCCTGCTGGAAATTGTCCGGGCAACCGAAGGGAAACTGTCTTTGGTTGAATGTGATCCGCCCGGTAAAGAGACTTGTGACTTTGACAGCCACTGCGTGACTCAGGAAGTCTGGCAGAAGGCCTCCAAGTGTCTTACTGATTATCTGGACAGCGTGACTCTCGAGGATCTCTGCTCACGGGCCAAAGCTCTCGGCTTGAAACAGGAACTTGATCACCGCTTTATGTATTTTATCTGACCAAATTATGCATAAAAAAGAAAACATTCTCAGAAGTCGGCTGCGGGAGTTGTCTCCCGTGGCCGTAGCTTTTTCCGGTGGTGTGGATTCGACTTATCTGCTGCACGTTGCTGTTGCTGAGCTTGGTGCCGATAACGTCCTGGCGCTAACGGCCAGCTCTCCGGTGTATCCGCAGCATGAGTTGTCGAGTTGTCGTACGTTGGCGGCTGGAATGAGCGTGCGTCTGCTTGAAATTACGGCCGATGTTTTGCAAAACCCGGGCTTTGTCGCCAATGATCGCGAGCGTTGCTACACTTGCAAGCTTGATTTGTTTGGTGAGTTTATAGCGGTTGCCAAAAAGCACGGTTTTAACAGTCTGCTGGATGGTACAAATTTTGATGATCTTGGTGACTTTCGACCCGGACATCGAGCGCTTGAAGAGCTCAAGGTTTACTCGCCGCTGCTTGAGGCAGAGTTGATAAAAGATGAAATCCGGCTACTGAGTCGTGAGGCAGGCCTGTCGACCTGGAACAAGCAGCCGTTTGCCTGTCTGGCTACCCGGTTCCCGTACGGAACCGAGATTACCGCTGAGCGGCTGGAGCAGGTCGGGAGTTGTGAAGAAATACTCCATACTCTCGGCTTGTCGAATTATCGGGTCCGCTATCACGACAATATCGCAAGGATTGAAGTCGCGCCGGACGAGATTGATAAGTTCCTCGCGCCGGACTTGCGTCTTAAGGTATCGAAGCATTTTCATGCAGCCGGTTTTGAATTTGTGGCACTTGATCTGGATGGCTACCGAACCGGTAGCATGAATGGGCCGGATGAAGAATAGTTTGTGAATATTCAGATGCTGATTCAGGAGGCAACATGCGACGCCCTGCGGCATTAATTTCTATCTGTTTTTGTGCTGGCATGCTCAGTGCCCTGGTCGGCTTTAGCGCGATCTGGGCCTGGACTATGCTTGGACTACCGGAACTTACCGGGTACACTGTTCGTCCGTTGCTTGCACCGGACGGCTTCTACCCGCGCCTGATCTGGGGTGGTTTATGGGGTGGCGTGTTCTTTATAACCGTCGGTTCGGTCCGGGCACGTAAACAATGGATTCGTAAAGGTCTGCTGGTTAGTCTGTTGCCAACATTGCTCTACTTAATTCTTTATCTGCCCGATCAGGTCGGTTCCGGCCTGACCCTGTCCCTTGCTAGCCCGGCCATTATCGTTGCTCTTAACTTGCTCTGGGGTGTTTTTGTTGGCCTGTTTGCCCGCCTATTATGGGGCAGCGATTGAAAGTCTCTTTGATACTGCTTGTCTCTCTTCTACTGTCTGGCATTCTGTTTACACAGGATGCGTGGACGACTCCTCCTGTACTCACCGGCAAAGTTGTGTGGGTTTATGATGGTGATACCATCAAGGTTGAAAATATTGGTAAAGTCAGGTTACTCGGGATTGATACCCCGGAATGGCAGACTTCTGACCGGGACCGTTATTTCCTGCGGCAGGGTATTTCAGAGTCGACTCTAAGGCGGATTGCCACTGTGTCCCGTGAATTTGTGCAATCGAACGTAGTTGGGAAGGTGGTAGTTTTACTGACTGATCATGAAGCCCGTGACAGATATGGTCGCTTGCTGGCTTATGTTCAGTTGCCCGATGGGCGTTTATTGAATCGTATTATGTTGGAAGAAGGGTTGGCCGTTGTTTACCGAAGGTTCGATTTTACCTTGAAGCCTGATTTTATAAAAGCGGAGGAATCTGCCCGAAATATATCCCGGGGGCTCTGGTCTGAACTGAGGGTAAAACGGGATTAGACCGGGCCGCTTCTATCCATAGTTGTCGGCTCTGATTCGCTGACCATCCTCGCATGAAAATTTTTTCACAAACAATTTTATTTGCGGTGGACAGCATCGGAGAACTAGGGTAAAATTCGCGAAATTTTACTACATCGAATATACAGAAATCAAACGAAGGAGGTGATAGTATGGCTCACGTAATCAGTGATGAGTGTATTAATTGTGCCGCTTGTGTAGACAGCTGCCCGGTTGACGCAATCAGCGAGCAAGGTGAAATTCATGTGATTGATGCTGATACCTGCACCGATTGTGCTGCATGTGTTGACACGTGCCCGGTCGATGCGATCTCGCAAGTTTAATGTTACACGCAAAAAAGGGCGGCCGATGTGGCCGCCCTTTTTTTGTTTGTTAAACCGGTTTGCTGCGTACAGAAGAAATCATCTGTACGTTTTTTTATGCGAGTAGGGTGGTCTATTGTTTAGCACCGGCAGCTGAATCGGCCGGTACGACGTTGTATTCCGAGAGATTCTCCGGAAGATTACTGAAGACAATGGTGAATGGGAGGGCTGCTCCCGGTGCGACATCGAGATTGGAGAGTGAATCGCCAAACTCATTATTACCACGTAGCTGAAGCGCTTCAAGTTTTTCTGCACGCAGTATTTTGTCTTCGATCGAGTTGCCGCAATATACCTTCTGTTGATTGACCGGGGATCCGGCGGTATCATACAGAATACCGCGTACGGCGATAGCTGAT
>JAUVAJ010000153.1 GCA_030591795.1 Desulfuromonadales bacterium
CGGCTGCGGCGCACCATCCTGTGAGCGAAAATAAGGTTTTCTCATACCTCTGTCCCTTTACCAAACACCAGGGTAAAGCTGGCTGCAGTTTCATCGCCAACCTGCAGCTGCGTTGCACAATGCAGTTGCTCTTCTTTTTCCTGACAATTCAGGCGGACATCTATCTGCTCTTCCGGGCGGAGTTGCCGGGTGAATTTAGCCCGGCGTAAAGCCATAAATTGCAACGGCTCACCGCTAAGCTGCTCTGCCAGGATTTGTGCCAGCAGCGTCTGCAGAATCGCCGGCAGGATCGGATAATCCGGAAAGTGTCCGGCAAAGCCGATAAATGTGTCATTAAAACAAAAACTCTGTTCGGCACTGTCGGTTGCCAGAACTGCCGGAGCCAACGCCGCCTGCCTTATCGCTTCGCGCATCTTGTTCATGGTTCCTGTTTCACCTCACGCAACCAGAGCGACAACTTGATGTTGTGCTGGTAGTCGTTCATGACAATCTGTTCGGGGAGTCGCGACATCCCGAACAATCGGTACTGGTCATACAATACCCGCCAGTCACCACTGTCTGCCCGCAGCCGGGATTCGCGCAAATCGCCCCGGCAATCAAAAACAAAACCGAGATTGCCGCCGGCAAATGGTCGCCAGAGGCGCTGACTATTGCCACTATTATCCAGCTGGTCGGTCGGCTGCGGGTGTGGCGTCAAGTATATCAGGCGCAGACTCTGGGCGATCCCTTGCGCCAGACCCTTCACTTGCATTAATTGCGGTATAGCTCGCTGCAGCTCTTGACCTTCGGCGGTTACCTGCAGGTCAAACAGCACAACACCGAGTTCATTCATCGCCAGCAAGCGGGCTTCCTGTCGTTGCAGGTCGAGACGCAAGAACCCTTCAAGCGGCAGCTTCTTGCTGCCGATTTCCAGCAAAGCCGCCTGACGCAAACGCCAGATTCCGGGTTGCAGCAACCAGTGTTCAGCGATCAATTGCTCGGTTGGCAGCTCAGCCCGACAGTTCTCCGGCAGTTGCAGTGGCGGCGTCGAAGGTGCGCAAGCAGTCAACGCCAAAAACAGCATCAAGACAAACAGACGTAACATCAGCGCCTCTTCAGTCGGAAAGCCGGGATAACCAACACGGCTGTCGGCACCGCAGCACTGATTCCGAGCAGTACCGTCAGGCCGATGGAGTGTAATGCCGGATGCCGGGCCAACACCAGGGCGCCAAAACCGACCAAAGTTGTCAGGCCGGAGACCAGAACCGCACGCGAGGAGGCCAACTCCTCTTCCTGCTGACCATGACAGACCATAAAAATCCCATAATCAACCCCGAGACCGATAATCAGGATCGAAGCGACCACATTAAACAGATTCATCTCCAGCCCGAGCCAACCCATGCCACCGAACATTACCAGTAGACCGGTCAGGACCGGCAACAGTGCTAACATCACCTCCGGCAGACGGCGAAACAGCAGCAGGAGTAAAACCAGTACAGCGACTCCGGCAGCCGTAATAAAGCGACTGAAATCAGCACCGATTTCATGGCTGAGTTGTCGGCCGAAACGTGACTGCGAAACCAGCGTGACGCCCGGCAATTGTACCAGTTCCGGTTCCAGGCTCGTTATCAACTCCGGCCGGTCAGGGATCAGGGTCAGCAACTGGTACCCTTGTTCGTCAGTCAATATTAGATTTTCGAGTAAACCGCCAAGACCCCAACGCTCCAGGGTCTCGATATCCAGCTGTTGCGGTGGTTGCTCCAGGCCGGTATAAAACGGAGCAAATGCATCCGCCGAAAAACCGTATTTGGCCCCACTGCTCTGCACTAAATCACGTGTCGGCGCCAGATGCTGTTGCCAGAAAACTTTCCACGCTGCTAACCGCTGTTGCTGCGTCTGTTGCGCCGGAAACAGCGGCGCCAGACTGACCGCATCGGCCTGCAATTCGTGCTGACCAAGCAGTTGCCAGACCTGTTCATTATTTTGCAGGGCGGTCTGTAAATCAGTCGCGGCAACAAACACCAGCGCCCGGCCCCGCATATTCCCCCAGACCTCGGCCAACCTTTGTTCAGCCTGCTGGATCTCCAGCGGCAGATAACTGAGCTGACGCAGCTCCCCGTTTATTGAAATCTTTTGCGCCTGCCACGAGCTGAAGCTGACGACTACCAACCAGAGCAGCAACACCAACCAGCGCAAGCGCGGCACAGAAGCATAGATATGTTGGGAGGAACGACGTTGTGCCAACTGCGCCGACTGTTTTCCCTCGCCGATAAAGTGCGGCAGGACGAACAAAGCCAATAGCAACGCAGCAACAATCCCGGCCATGGCAAAAATTGCCAACTGTCGCTGTCCCGGCAGTTCAGAGCGCAGCAGTACGGCGAAAGCCGCCAGAGTAGTCAACCCACCGAACAACACCGGACGAGAAACAGCCCGCAACAGCTCGGCCCGTGAGCCAGTGCCATGCAGTAGCGCAAAATAGACATGCAGGCCAAAATCGATAGTGATCCCGAGCAACACCGCACCGAAGCCGATAGTGATCCCGGAAACCTGGCCAAACCATAATGAAGCAATCAGCAAAGCGAAGGCGATGCTGAACATCGGCAGCAGATAAACCGCCAGCGCTTGCAAACGACGTAGAAAAAACAAAAACAACAGCAGAATGCCGATTCCGGAAACCAGCAGCACCAGACGCATATCGGTCTGGATCGCCTCGGCATTGGCCAGGGTATATGGATGGCCGCTGATCAGGTCGGCACTGATTCCAGCCGGGAGTTGTTGCTCTGCCAGAGCAAAAGCGTCGAGCAGCTTGCGGCCACCGATCGCGTCAGTAATCAATACTGGAGTATCTGCCAGAATCAGGCTGCTCCGCCCGTCCTGACTGAGAAAATACCCCTGTTCCAACCGCACTCCGGGGAGCGGATTCAGGTAGCGCAGTTTCTGTAGCGCCAGTCGTTGCAGATCCAGAGGATCGCGCCGAATCTTCTCCTTTAGCGCAATCCCTTGCGGTTGCAGCAGTTGCGCCAGATCCGTAGCGATACTGTGATCTACCTGCTTCGGCGTTAACTGTTGTTCAATCTGCCGCAGATCTTCGCCAGACGCCAGCAGCGGCAAATAGCTGCCCAACTCCCGGAACAGCGGTGTTGCCTTAATCTCACCCGGACCGCTCAACGGGTTGTTGAACAGTTCCACCGGCAGTGCATCACGCATCTGACCGGTTGCAGCCAGCAACTGTTGGGATTCAACCGCCTCGGTTGCGCGCAGGTGAATCACCAGTTTCCGGGCAAAAGGTGCCCGCTGCAACAGTTGAAAATCGTTCGCCACCCGCGATTTGCCATCCGGCAACATCGCGACGATACTCTCTTCAACCTTGAGCTGCACCAGATTCCAGCCGCTGGCTATAATCAGCAGCAACAGAGCCAGCACCAGCCAGCCGCGACGTTTCTGTAAATATATGTAACAGTCGGCAAACAGCTTCATCAGAATTCCGGCGGCTGGAAAGCCTCTTCTGGCAGCTCCGTATTAATCTGCACATCTTTAAACCGCAGCAGAGTGCTATCCCCGCCCTGTTCCATCATCAGGACCTCGGCAATATGCCGTCGATCGTTGGCAAACAGTATTTGTAGATAATCGATAAAACCGGCCTCACCTGAATCCTTAGGCGTCAAGCGCAGACTGATTGGCTGCGTGGCGACAATCTCCATGCGGTAGCGGCTCTGCAACCAGTCCACATCAACCCGCGCCCAGGCCAGTAACTGTTGCGCGATCATCCCCATGATCGGATCACTGTCGACTGAAAAATTTCCCCGCTCCTGGCTCAGGCTATTCCAGCGTTCGCCTTTACCACCCTGCAAAACAAACCCGGAGGCGACCGGAGACAACAGTTCCCAGCGCAACCGATCCGGCTGTTGATAGACAAACAGACCTTGGGAAAGCAGTTTTTCGGCAAAAATTGCCAGATTCTTTTCCTGCACAAAACGGCTCTTGATGGTTTCAGTTGCGGCGGCGGCAACCTTCAATTCGTCGAGCAACGGTTGTAATTCTGCTGACTCAGCCAGACAGACTACCGGTGCGTGAAATAGTAATGTCAAAAGCAATATGCTCGAAAAATAATTTTTCATCTTCAGTTGATCCAGACTTTAATTTCACCATGGGCAAGCATCGTGTTGCCACACCAGACGTCCCCTTCGGCAACGGCAAAATCACCCAATTCCGCCAGGGTCCTGATCTCGATCCGCAAACAATCGCCGGCCAGCGCTGACTTCAGCCAGGTGAGCTTCTTGATACCGACCAGAAAGCCCTGCTTCACCGGCTTGTCATCGAGCAAATCACAATACCCTTTGACCGCAGCGTAGGCCTGCGCCAGCAGTTCAATCAGGGCGACATCCTCCAACCGGCCATCAGCAGCAACCAGCGGACTGTCAACAACAACCATCGCTTCAACAACACCGTTCTTGCCGTCAATCGCCAGCAAGCGATCAACCAGACGCATCGGCAAGCGGTGCGGAATCAGTTGTTCGACTTCAAGCGGCAGCGTTAAGCCCATCACTCCTCCCAATAGATCGACAGGTCATCTAACAGTTGACTGGAAAACAGCAATTTACGGAAACGGACCAGTTCATCGTGGAAGATTCCCGAATTGTCATACTGGGTAAATTCTTTATTAATCAACTGATAAACCCGTCCGGTGCCACGCCCCAGCTTGGCGGCATTGCGAAAAGATAACGCCTGCAGAACCGCGAGCACCTCGAGGGTGACGACATGCTTGGCGTTACTGACCGATTTAAACGCTTTGCGCGCAGCGACCGTACCCATGCTGACCACGTCCTGATTGGAGGCGTTGCAGCTGATCGAATTGGTGCTGACCGGGTTAGCCAGTTGCCGATTCTCAGCCGTGGTTGAGGTCGCCAGATACTGGGCGCCCATAAAACCCATGGTCAGTCCAAGGGTTCCGGGGATGAGGAATTCCGGCAACCCTTCATTGAGATTTTTGTCCAGATACTTGTTGGTCCGCCGCTCCGAAATATTACAGAGTGTGGCGATCGCCATGCAGAGCATATCCATAACAAAACCGATGCTCTGGCCATGGAAGTTGCCGCCATGAATAACCTTCTTTTTCTCCGGGATGATGATCGGGTTGTCGTTGGACGAATTGGCCTCAATCTCGACGACCCGGCTCGCCTGCTCAATCGCTTCGGCGACCGGCGCCAGCACCTGCGGGGTACAACGGACTGAATAGACATCCTGCACGTTGATATCGGTTTCGAAGACCGGGCCGTCTGA
>JAUVAJ010000180.1 GCA_030591795.1 Desulfuromonadales bacterium
TGCAAACCACGGTTGGTGTATTTCTTGGCAATTGAGACAACAAGTCGCAGGTTGGCTTCAACCAACTCAGACTTGGCCTGCTTCGCCTTCCACTCACCGACCTGCAGCGCCTTCAATGAAGCCAACAATTCGTCCGGCGCAAAACCGGACTCCTCAGCTACACTCTTGAACTTGCGGTTGGCCGCTTTTATACGTTTATCGTAGCCAGACAGAACATCAACCGAGCGAGCGAGCTCATCGGAGACCTTTTTCGCGTCTTCGTCACTTTTGCGCAAAGTTCGTAACAGGCTGCGAATCTCTTTCTCTGGACGTCCGAGCTCACGTTCACAAGCGGCCAGCTCTTTCATCCCTTTTTTGACCTGCTCGACCAGCTCTTTGAGCCGGTCGACGATCTTGTCGATCTGATGATCCTTGAGCCGCAGGCTGCGCATCTGGTCGAATAACTTATCACGAACCTTCTCGTGTTTATCTTCGAGCTTCTTCTTCTTTTTCTTGTCACTCTCGGCCTTGATCTTGACCTGCAAAGCCTCTAATTCGACATCGCTTGATCTGATCTCTTCGACCAGGGCAAGAATACGCAGGCGATGTTTCTCACCCTGCTCATCACCCTCTTCATCTTCAAAATCCTTAGTAACTGCCGAGACCTTGACCAGACCACGCTCAAGACGATCACCAAGCGATAAAATCTCCTTGACCGCAATCGGTGTCTTCATGACTACACGACCGACCAGAGCATCGCCTTCTTCGATCCGCTTGGCGATTTCGACTTCGCCCTCACGGGTCAACAGAGGTACCTGCCCCATTTCGCGCAAATACATCCGCACAGGGTCACTGGTCTTGCCGAGGGTTCCGGCATCAAACTCGGTCTCTTTCTCATTGACGCCCGAGTTGCGGGTTTCACCATCAGTCGACTGTCCCGAAACGACACGACTCTCGTCTGCCGAATCGATCACCTCGATATCCATGTCACCAAACATGGTCATGACACTGTCGAGATGCTCGGAAGAGACCATATCGGCCGGCAGGATATCGTTGACTTCCTCGTAGGTGAGGTAGCCTTTCTCCTTGCCGATTTCGATCAGCTGCTGTACTTCTTCAATAGTGGTTTTCTTTGCCATGAAACGCCTACCCCCTCGTGCAATGGAGATTTTTTTCGAATTGAACATTAATACACAAAAAACTGATTATTCAAAGCTTTTTTTCATTTTTTTTCGATTCAATATATTGTTTCTGTAGCTCCGACGAGAGGCTGGAGTCTCCATCCTGCACCGCCTGGTCCATCATTATTTTCAGCTTTTCACTCTGACGTTTGTAAAAATATTTTTTAATGGTACTCCGACAGCCGGCAAAAATCTCTTCCGGGTCCTCGCTGAGGTATTCAGATTCACCACTTTCGATTGAGGCCAGTAATTCCATCGCTTCAGGTTCAAGCTTCGCGTGCAACCGACCAGAGTCAATCTCCTGACCGTCAGCGAACATCGTTACGACCAACAGAGCAATCTCCCTGAAACCATCGCCAGGAAACATCTCTTCAGCTGATTCAAGGTCGACGAGATCCGGCGAAACTTTTTGATCGAGTAACAATCGCAGCATATTCCCCTGAGCTTTGACAAGGGCGTCCGGAACCTTCACGGCAACCTGATCTGTCGGTGCGCTGATCGGTGCCCGAACCGGTGCCAGTCGCGACTCAACTCGTTGCGTTGTAATGGAGCGACTGCGCAGCAATGCAGCGTCAACTCCGATCCGCTCAGCGACCGCCTTGATGTACAGATCTTTTTCAATGTCGCTTTTCAGCAGACTAAGCTTGCCGGCTATCGCCTCGACCGCTCGAGCACGACCTTCAACCGACTCACCGCACTGCTCAATGGTCAAGTCGATATAGTATTCCAGAATCGGTTGCGCCGCATCGAGTCGCGCCTGCATCGCCTCCTTACCATTTTCGGCTAAAAAAGAATCAGGATCCGACCCTTCCTGCAGAGTTACGACGGCCACTGAAATCCCGGCCGGCAAGAGCACATCCATCGAGCGCAGGGTCGCCATCCGCCCGGCTTTATCCTGATCAAACAACATCAGCAGGCGACCGGTATAGCGCTTCAGCAGCTTGGCATGCTCTGGCGTCAGAGCGGTGCCGCAGGTTGCGACCGAGTTCGCAAATCCGGCCCGGTGCAGAGCCATCTGGTCAAAATACCCCTCGACAACAATCCCGACGTCCTCGCGGCGCATCGGCTCACGCGCGCTGTTCAATCCATAAAGAACACGACTTTTATGATAGATCGCCGATTCTGGTGAGTTGATGTATTTCGGCAATGAATCGTCCAACACTCGACCGCCAAACGCCACCACCTGATCACGAATATCCAGTATCGGGATCATCAACCGTTTGCGAAACAGATCATAATCCTGCCGACCCGACTTACCGGCTCGGGTTAAACCGAGCTGATCACGAATAGCTTTCGACTCAAACCCTTTATCTTTCAGATGGGTGGAGAGCGCTTCCCATTGCTCCGGGGCGTAACCGAGCTTGAATGCCCGTACCGCTTCTGAGTCAAACCCCCGCTGCCGCAGATATCGCCGAGCCGGGGCTGCATCATCACTGTTGAGCAACAACTGATGGTAAAACTCGGCCGCCACTTCGTTGATCCGGGCCAACCGCTCCCGTTCCTGGCGCCGTTGTTCCTCGGCCGGTGTCATCTGTTCGTCTGGAACGTCAACCCCCGCCTTCTCGCCTAACCTACGCACCACCTCCGGAAAAGCAAGCCCCTCCATACGCATTATAAAGGTAAAGACGTTGCCACCGACGCCACAACCGAAGCAGTGAAATATCTGCCGCGTACTGTTGACATTAAATGAAGGAGATTTTTCGGCATGGAACGGACATAACCCCTGATTGTTGGCACCAGAACGTTTCAGCGGCAAATAGGAAGAGACGACCTCGACGATGTCAGTCCGGTCACGAATCTCCTGAATAATTTCTTCGGGTATCTGCCTGCTCATCATACGCTCATTTCTACAATGGTTATGTTCTCGCCACCGGCATCTGATCCAGCAGCGTGAAACGCTGTGACCGCTCGATGTGTCGCCAATTGTTCACGCACGGCACGGCGCAAGACACCCTCACCGGAGCCGTGGACAACTTCGAGCTCCTTGATGCCATGCAGCAGGGCATCATCGAGAAACCGGTCGAGTTCTGCCACTGCCGCATCAAGCCGTTTGCCGACCAGCAGCAGGCGCGGCTGAAAATCCTCGCGCACCACCTGACGGTTAATCCGCGGCCCTCCCTTTTTAGCAGAAAAACGTCGCGGTGCATACTGTCCCAGCTGCGCAGCTACCAGACGCATCTTTTTGCCCTGTACATCGAGTTCAATTTTGTCGGCTGCGACCCGGACCACCACGCCATCAACACCGAGCCCGACAACCTGCAACACCTCACCCGGCTGTACATCGTGCGGAGCTTTCAGATCCGGCAGCGATTCCGGTTTTGCCTGGCGTAACCTTTTTCCGACCGCCTTGACCGCTGCAACGACACCGGCTTTTTCCGGTACGCTTTTCGCCTGCGGTACCTGCTCCAGCAGTCGCTGAACTTCCTGCTCAGCCGCACGCACAAGCTTCTCTCCCCGCTTGAGTGAGCGCTCCAATAACTCCTTTTTCTGACCTTCAAACTCCTGCAACAGATGGCGACGTTTCTCCCGCTCCTGCCGCGCCATCTCCAGCTTTTCAGATATTTCGCGTTTTTCTTCTTCCAGCTGCCGCACGAGATTGTTCAGTTCAACAATCAGCTGCCGCCCTTCCTGCTCGCCTTCACCGAGATAGCTCTGTGCGCGCGCCAGAACATCATCGGCAATACCGTAATGTCGGGCGATAGTAAAGGCGCTGCTCTCGCCCGGAATTCCGTAATGCAGACGATAGGTCGGGCGTAACGTTGCCGGGTCGAATTCTACAGCGGCATTCTCAACATCATCGCGCAGCTGGGCATATCCCTTGAGCAGGTTGAGATGGGTCGTTAACAGAGCCCGTGCCCCCAGTTCACGCAACCGGTCAAGTACCGCCAGGATCAAGGCTGCCCCCTCCGCCGGATCAGTTCCGGTTCCGGCTTCGTCAATCAGGACCAGCGATCCGGCATCGGCTTCATCCAGGATAGTCCGCAACCGTGTGAGGTGGCCGGCGAAGGTCGAAAGATGCTGTTCAATACTCTGATCGTCGCCGATATCGGCAAAAACTTTTTTAAACAGGTGCAATCGACTATCGGGATGACACGGGATCGGCAACCCGGCCCGCACCATCAACATCAACAGGCCGACTGTTTTCAGGGCGACGGTTTTACCGCCGGTATTCGGACCGCTGATCACCAGCACGCTATGGGGTTCACCGAGGTGGAGATCGACCGGCACAACTTCGGTCGGCTCAGCACAACCGATAATCAGCAATGGATGCCTGGCCTGCCGCAGGTCGATCAGCGGCTCGTCAACCAGATGCGGCACCACCGCGCCACACCGGGAGGAAAAACGCGCCATAGCGCAACGCAAATCGAGGTGAACCAGAACTTCCTGATTAACCAGAACCGGTACTTCTTCGACGACCAGCGCATCGCTCAAGGTCTGCAGAATCCGCCGTTCTTCAATCTTTTCACTCAACAGCAGTTGCTGCA
>JAUVAJ010000134.1 GCA_030591795.1 Desulfuromonadales bacterium
AGTTCTCTTCATTGGTCAGGCGCGGTGAAGTCAGACCGGCTATAGCGGCGCCATCGGTCGCCTGCATCCGGTCGGCGACGGCGGTCAGCGCCTCGTCCCAGTCGGCATCGCGCAGGTTCTTGCCATCCTTGATCTGCGGTTTGGTCAGGCGTTGGTCGGAATTGATATAACCGTAGCTGAAATAACCACCGATACACAGGTTGCCATTATTGATCGTGGTCTCGTCATCTGAGGTGACCCGGAGAACCTTGTTGTTTTTAACATTAAGGTCGATCTGGCACTGGGCGGCACACATGGTACAAGCCGACGCTACCTTGGTCAATTCCCATGGACGAGCCTTGAATTTGAAAGTCTTGGAGATCATGGTGCCGGTCGGACAAACAGCAACACAGTTGCCGCAAAACTCGCACTTTTCGAGTTCTTTGTCGACAAACGCCTTGTCGCCACACTCGTTGATAAACAGGGCGCTCGAACCGATCGTCTCATGGCAGGTTTTGACACACTTCTCGCACATCACACAGCGATTTGGCACCTGCTGAATCAGCGGCCAGCGGTCAATAACGTCGGCGTTGACATCCTCGGCCTCAAACGGCTGAGTGTCGACATCATGATCGTAGCAGACATTCTGCAGATCACATTCGCCACCGGCATCACAGACCGGGCAGTCGAGCGGATGGTTGACCAGCAGCAGCTCGATAATCTGCCGACGTATTACTGTCAGCTTCTCGCTCTGGGTCGTGACTACCATACCTTCGGTCGCCGGGGTGTTGCAGGCCGTCATCGGCGTGGCGGAACCTTCGATTTCGACCACACAGATCCGACAAGCGCCGGTCGGTGAGACCTTTTTCAGATAGCAGAGGGTCGGGATATGCGCGCCGGCCACTTCGGCCGCGGCAAGAATTGTTGCACCCTTTTCGATCTGAACCTGTTTACCGTCGATCTTGAGATTGACCATGAATCTATCACCTGTCGCTTGTAATAAAACCGGTTCCGCCTGTAAAAGCGAAACCGGCCAGATTTAATACTTATCAGTCGACCGCTACCATACCGACGCGGTAGCAACGCAGACAACGCGCCGCTTCACGCACCGCCTGACTCTCCGGCATCGCCAGCTCGATCTCTTCGTAATTTTCGGCCCGTTCGGCCCCTTCAATCTTCGGCTGATGCTCACGATGCAGACCACCCGACAGATCGATCTCTTCATTTTTGTCGAAGACGCCGAAGCCGTTGAGGATATCCTCCATGGCATCCTCATCATCGAGGTAAGCCTTCCCTTCGGTCAGGTAACGATGCATGGCGCGCGCCGCGCGCTTGCCGTGACCGACCGCGAGGACAACCGTCATGGCACCGTATTCACAGTCACCACCGGCAAACACCCCTTCATCGTCAGTCATCATCGTCCCGCCCTTGGTCACAATACTGTTCCAACGGGTCTGGTTGATGCCGTAATCGCCATCTTCCAGATAATCGAGGTTCGGATCCTGACCGATCGCCGGAATAACCATGTCGCAGGGGATGATGTATTCGCTGCCGGCAACTTCTACCGGACGGCGACGGCCCGAATCATCCGGCTCGCCAAGCTCCATCTTGATCACTTCAACGCCGACCACGGTGTTGTCTTCAACAATCAGGCGGGTCGGGTTGCGCAGAAACTCGAACTGGACATTCTCGTCTTCGGCATCGTCGACTTCGTACGATTCGGCCGGCATCTCTTTACGGGTCCGCCGGTAAACCAGAATTGAATCTTCGCACCCTTCACGCAGGGCGACGCGGACACAGTCGATGGCGGTGTTACCGCCGCCGACGACGATCACCCGCTTCGGGGTCTCGATCGGCTCACCGAGGGAGACGGCGCGCAGGTAGTTGATCCCGCCTTCGGAAAAACCGTTATAGCCTTTGTCTTCACCTTCGACTCCCATCGGCTTCGACTTGAAAGCGCCGGTACCGAGGAAGACCGCATCATACTGTTCTTTTAGCTCACGCAACGAAACATCGCGGCCGAGCTTGACGCCGTATTCAATCTCAACACCGAGAGCGCTGATGATATCGGCTTCACGCTGCAACAGCGGACGCGGCATGCGATAATCAGGGATGCCGACGGCAACCGTACCACCCGGTTCAGTGAGCATGTCGATAATTTTAACCTGATGCCCTTCGAGGGCCAGGTAATTGGCACAGGTCAGACCGGCCGGGCCAGCACCGACGACAATAACCTTCTTGCCGGTCGACGGCTTCGACTGCATCGGCGGCGTCTTTTCATGCATCCATTCATGATCGGCAGCGACCCGCTTCAAAACCATGATACTGATCGGCTCATCAATTGCGGCACGACGGCAGGCGGTCTCACACGGATGCGGACAGACCCGACCGCAGACGGCCGGAATCGGCATCCGGTCGCGGATGGTGTCGAGCGACTCGTCATGCCGATAGTCCTTGATCTCTTCAATATAAGCCGGAATATCGATATGCGCCGGACATTTATCCATACAGGGCGCGGTCAGCTTGTCCTTGTAATCCTTGGCCGGCTTCGCCTTTTTCGCACCGTTGATATAAGCGAGGTAATCATCGCGGAAATACTTGACCGAATGGAAGACCGGAACGGCCGCGGTCATACAGAGCGTGCACTTGCAGTTTTCGAGCAGTGTCGCCAGACTTTCGATGGTCTCGAGATCCTTCTCGCTACCATGTCCGGTCGTGATGCGGGCCAGTGTGTCTTGCAACACCCTGGTGCCGCGCTTGCCGGGACTACACTTGGCGCAGCAATATTTCTCCTGCACCCGCTTCATATACTCGGCAGCCATAGCGACCACGTCAGTGTCTTTGTTGAGCAGGACGATACCATCCCACCCCATGAACGCACCAATCTTCCCTTGATCGAGGTAAGATTCGGGCAATTTCACACTGATCGATGCCAGATCGGTCTCACCGCCCTGACGATTGTCGACAACGTCTTGCCCCCAGCTGGAAAATACGACCTGAGACAAATTGACCTCCCAAATAAACCGTCTGCAGTAGATGAAGCGCAGACAGTCGAATCTCTAAAAAAAAGAAAAGACGTTCACATGCCGTCTTCCCCATAAACGAATTGTATACAGTATGCAGGTAATTATCATAAAAAGTTAATGCAAATCAAGGAAAAATTCCCTTTTATGACTTCTCTGAGATACAACTGAATTCGCAAAACCGGCGACTGAGGAACAGAGGCAAATACGGCAACCTATTTTTTTGTGACTTCAAGCTCCGGGAACGGCTCAACAATACGCCAGTAGGAGCCCTTGGCCTCTCCTTTTGGTGCCATCTCCCAGACAATCTCGATTTTTTCTTTATGTACCTTCATTTCGTTCAACAGGTAATACTCGAGCCAATAATAGGCAATCTTACGCTGCGTATCACCATCGAGCTCGGACTTGATCCGGGATACGGTGATTTCCGTAACCTTGAGAGTGTCCCAATCATCAAACCGCTCCAGAAATTCTTCGCGTAAATCCTCCTGAAAATGTAGCGAGACCCCGATAAAATCACTCCATTGCATGCGCAGGACAAAATCCTCGGTTTTTTTATTAAAGTCATCTTTTGCCTCATATTCCTTCACCGCACTGCAGCCAGAAAAAAACAGTGACAACATCAGCACAGCAACGATTCCACACGACAGACGATTGCGCATTTCAATCTCCTTTTTAAAGTCAGGACAGTTCAAACAACCTGAACATTACTTTCCGGTTCGAATATACTCGAGCAGTTCCAGCGCCAGTTCAACCCGTCCGAAAGGTGGCATCAGATAATAACCGTCGACCCGGCCGCGCGCGGCGTCGATCAACTCGCAGGCGATCGTCATCCCTTCACGGCGGCCAGGTTCGCCACTGGTTCCGCGCATCCGCTGGCGCACACTCTCCGGCAGCACAATCCCCGGCACCTCATTGTGCAAAAACTCGGCGTTGCGCTCGCTGACCAGCGGCATAATACCGATCAGGATCGGCACCTCAACATCGCTCGTTGCCGCAAGCATCGCCTCAAGCACTTCCTGGCTGTAGATCGGTTGTGTCTGAACAAACCGGGCCCCGGCAGCGATTTTTTTTCGTAATTTGGTCAACTGTCCGAGCAGATTGGCATTAGGGTTAAGCGCCGCACCGTTGAAAAACCGGGTCGGCGCACCAATATCCTGACCGTAGAGCGTATGTCCCGCGTTCATCGCGGACAACAGTTCGAGCAGGCCGACCGAGTTGACATCAAATACCGAAGTAGCACCCGCCTCACCGCTGACCGAAACCGGGTCACCGGTCACCGCCAGGATATTGCGCAGCCCGAGCAGATGCGCACCGAGTAATTCCGAATGCAGGCCGATCAGGTTGCGGTCGCGACCGGTAACGTGCACGATCACTTCGGCACCGCTCTGCGCATGCATGCGACTGGCCAGCGCAATATTCCCCATACGAATCCTGGCCAACGGATTCTCCGACAGGTTGATGGCGGAAACTCCGGCCGCAACCAGTTGCCTGGCGGCGGCAAGAAGCCGATCACAATCGAGGCTGCACGGTGGATCGAGTTCGACAGTCACCGGAACATCGTGCCGTTGCAACCAAAGACCTTCAACCGGTACAGTACGAAACTCCGGTTCCGGCTCGGAAACCTTTACCGTGCGTGGCGGCGGTGGTGGTACATCGCACAGCGCTGTCGCCAATGCCTGAATATGCTCCGGGCCGGTACCGCAACAACCGCCTATAAGTGTGGCACCAGCTGCAACCATCTCCTTGGCGCGGGTCGAAAAATATTCGGGGGTCGACAGATAGATGGATCGCCCGTCGACATATTCCGGAAAACCGGAATTTGGGAAAGCCGACAACGGCAACTCGGTCGCCGCGGCGAGCCGCTGCAGCACCTGCAACAATTCACGGGGACCGGCACCACAATTAACACCGATCATCGCCGCACCGGCGGCGGTCAAACGGCGGGCGGCCTGCTCGGCAGAAAATCCATCACGGGTCCGCCCCCCTTCGAGCAAGGCAAACTGGGCGATTGTCGGCAGACCGAGGGCGACGGCAACGCCGAGGGCGGTCTCCAGTTCGGACAAATCGGCAAAGGTTTCTAGCAGCAACAGATCGACATCACCCTCAACCAGAGCGTCCATCTGCTGTTGAAAACAGCTTGTCTGCTCCGCAGTACTTAAGGGGAGATTGTCACCTCGTGAACGACCGAGCGGCCCGACCGAGCCGGCGACGAGTACACTGTCACCGGCCGCTGCCCGGGCCAGACGCGCACCGGCCAGGTTAATGGCGTGAACCTTGTGCGCCAGGCCGATCGCACCGAGGCGGATGGCATTGGCACCGAAGGTATTAGTCTCAATCAGGTTGGCACCAGCAGCAATGTAATCAGCATGGACCTGCTGCACCTGCTCCGGCTGCACCAGATTGAGATGCTCAAAATTGGCATCAAGCGACACGCCGCGGCTGTACAGGAGGGTCCCCATGGCACCGTCGCCGATGAGAATCTCCTGCCGTAACCGACGCTTGATCTCTGTAGTCTTCTGGTCGCGGTTTGTCATAGGGTCTGCTTCAGATCGGGTCGGTTCATCGACCCGGCAGTATCAAATTGTGCAGTTTTCGGCATTGCTACGCAGGGCGGAGAT
>JAUVAJ010000240.1 GCA_030591795.1 Desulfuromonadales bacterium
CACTATGGGCTGCAAGAGATGTAAAGGGTGTAAAAAAAGTTATTGCATCAGCAGCGGCACATTTGAGTATTCAGAAAGCCGCTCGAATACTTGGTTTGGTCTATGAAGAGATACCGATCAACAAGCAGGGACAACTTGATCCTGAGCAACTCGTTGATACTTCAGATGCTTGTTTGGTGCTGACTGCCGGAACAACCGCAACCGGAGAAATTGATCCGCTGGAGCTGGCGGGTCAGGCAAAATGGACTCATGTTGACGCTGCCTGGGCCGGGCCACTGCGTCTAAGCCCAACTCACGCCCATTTACTTGAAGGTATTGAGAAAGCTGATTCTATAGCTGTTTCAGCTCACAAATGGCTGTTTCAACCAAAGGATTCGGCTCTGATCATGTTTCGAGAGCCAGAGGTCGCACACTCGGCGATAAGCTTTGGTGGAGGTTATTTAGCTGCGCCCAATATCGGGGTTCAAGGCTCGCGTGGCGCTGCAGCAATACCTTTATTGGCGACCTTGGTTGCCTGGGGGAGAACTGGCCTCGTTGATCGCATTGACCGAGCAATGTCAATGGCCAACCATCTTGCTGATAACCTCAGTAAAGAAGAAAATATAACCCTTTGGGCAGTACCAAAAACCGGGGTAACCGTTTTTCGTCCGATCAATTGTGCCACAGAGGATTTTTATAAGCGGTTGCCAGAAGGGATGTTTTCAACCTGTATTATTCAAAAACAGAGCTGGCTTCGATCAGTTGCGGCGAACCCATTAGCCGATATCGAAAGCATTTTGTCCATTATTCAAGAAGTGAGTCGTAGTGATAACGTTAGTCAAAGAAAGTTTGAGTGAAAAAACGCCCATGACGAGAATGGCTTTGTGAAGCCATAATTGGGGATACCATGATGCTGATCCAGGAAATAAGCAAGGTCTGGACTAAGATAAAGCTATGGAAAGAGGTCTCTAAGCAACGCAGAACTCTAAAGGATCTGAGCGATCATTCCCTGAAAGATATCGGCATCAGTCGTGTTGATGCAGAGTGTGAAGCCAGTCGCCCTTTTTGGGATATCGGGCCAGTCGATGACACCAACCTTCGAAAACGTGGTAGCTCGAATCAATACATTAGCCACGAAGGATGAAGTCTCTATTGCTTAAAGACAACCTTTGTTCTCCTCTGATATCCTTTGTACCTTCTGTCCTGAGCGGGTGGTTACAAATTGCCAGCGTAGGCTGGGCGTTATGGTACCAGCTTGTAGCCGACGCCATGCACGGTGATCAACAGTTGCGGCGAGGCCGGATCGGTTTCGATCTTCTTGCGTAGTTGGGCAATATGCTGGTCGAGGGTGCGGGTGGTGCCGAAGTAGTCGACTCCCCAGGCAGCATTGAGCAGGTCGTTGCGCGAGAGGACCTCGCCTGGGTGGGCTTGAAACACATCGAGCAGCTTCAGTTCACGCGAGGTCAGGCTGATGGTCTGGTCGTTACGAATAACCTGATAGGTCTTGCGGTTGATTGTGGCTGCTCCGATCTGGTACTGCTCAACCGTAACCTCTGCCGGGATAGCGGATTTGTTGCGACTACGGCGTAGTACCGCGGCGATCCGGGCGCGCAATTCATGCAGGCCAAACGGCTTGGTCACATAGTCGTCAGCGCCGAGTTCGAGTCCGACCACCTTATCGATTTCCTCACCCTTGGCGGTCAGTATGATAATCGGTACGTTAACATCCTTTTTACGAACTTCTCGGCAGACATCGTAGCCGCTCATCTCGGGCATCATTACATCGAGCAGCAGCAGGTCAAATGTTTCCGCGTGAAAGAGATCGAGTGCCTGCTGACCGTTGTCGGCGGTGGTTACCCGGTAGCCTTCGGCTTCCAGCAGATCGAGTAAGCCCTGTTGCAGGTTGCGATCATCTTCTGCGATCAGAACATGTTGGCTCATGTTGTATTCCTTTGTGGCAGGGTCAGTTCAAAGCAGGCACCGCCCCCCTGATGTGGACAGCAGGTCAGGCGTCCACCGATCCCTTCAGCCAGTTGCCGGGCGATACTCAGACCGAGACCGGTCCCTTGCTGGTTGGCGGTCAGCGAGGTGTCGATCCGGTGGAACTTGTCGAAAATCATCTCCTGCTGGGCAGCCGGAATCCCCGGACCGCGGTCGCGAATACGCAGAACCAGCGACGTTGCTTCTGGTTGCAGGTCGACATAGAGTTTGCCACCTGTTGCGGCGTATTTAAGCCCGTTGTCGAGCAAGTTGAGGATGATCTGCTCCAGAGCATCCCGATCGCTGACCAGTAGTTGACCATCGATGATGTTGCGTTGCAGGTTCATACCAGATTCGTCGATACGTAATGCCTGGCTGTCGAGCAGATTGTGCAACAGCTCAGACAGGTCGATCGGTTCGGTCGCGTACTCTTTTCGCCCCTGTTCCAGTCGACTGAAGTCGAGCACATTGTTGACCAGGCGGGTCAATCGCTGGCTCTCGCGGATAATGGTCTGTAGGTAGTGTTGCTGTTTGGCCGGATCGCTGATTTTCTTTTCGCCGAGCAGTTCAGCGTACATGCGGATGGTCGTCAATGGCGTCTTCATCTCGTGTGAAACGTTGGAGACAAACGATGTCTTCTGTTTGGCGTCACGCTGGTTGCGATAGGCTTGCCAGAGCAGCAGCGAGCCGCCGAGCAGGATGGCGATGACGAATGTGCCGACCAGCAGCGAGGCGATCAGCACGAAACTGCCACCGATTGCGTTCTGGTTCTGTGGTGCGAAAGCGACGACCCGCCAGTGCGGTAATGCACGAATGTCGACCGAAGCGAGCGGGCTGGATGTTTCGCTGATTTCGAGCGGTCCGACCTGGTGGAAGACGTTGTCATTGCCGTCGATCAGAGCGTAGGTTTCGCCATCGGCCGGGGTTGCCGGCAGGGTGGCGATAAGTCGGCTGAGCAGCGCCATCATCTCCAACTCGATTCCGCTGCGTTGTCTGCTGTTGTCCGGGGCGAACCAGCCGAGCATGTGTAGCTGGTTGTCGGCAAACCAGGGAATCCAGCCGTCTGCTCCGGGTGCAGGTCGAGCATAACTGTCGGCTTCGGCGGTGATCGATGCCGACATCGGGGCCTGTTGGGCCAGGCTTCGCAACTCCTTGCGCTCGGCCAATAGTGTTTTGGCCGGTGTGTCTACAGGCTGAGAGGGTATGTCGAGGGCTGGTGTTTGCCAGGCGGTTTGATTGGCAAATAACATCAGGTAGCGGCGGATAAACATTGCTTCTTCGTCACTGGCCGGTTGCTCCGGATCAGGATACAACAGGCCGCGTCCCTGTTGCCAGACAAAGACGTTGCGCACCAGCGGGTTGGTCCGTTTCCAGTCATCGAGTTGTTCAACCAGGTTTTCCTGCGGCAGCGCGCGCAGGGTTTCGAGCAGACCGCTTTGCACCTCGGCGACGCTGACGTCGATGCTGTCGGCAATCGCCAGAATCCGGCTGCGGGCTGTATCGCGAGCCTGACCGGTGAGTCTGCTCTCTTCATTTTCGAGCAGACGCAAGGCGCCGATCCCGAGAATCAAGGTCGGGATCAGCAGTAGTAACCAGGCGATCAGCAGGCGGGTTTTCACAGCGGCATACCTTAAATTGACAGAGTTTAAACTGACCGGGAGTCACTGCTCCCGGTCAGAGGGGTTATTTGTTAGTAGTCCTTTTGTTGTTTGCGTACTTTGTAACTCTCGGAGCGCAACGCTTTCTTTTCAGCCGGTGCCAGGGCAGCCGGGGCGGCAAAGGCGTTGGCGTCCTGTTCCAGACTCTCTTCGGCTTCGGCCGCAATATCACTGAAACCGAGGGCCTGGTTGCGCTTGGCAATCTCCGCACTCTTCGCCTTTAACTGCTGGACCGCTTCATCCTTGCGCCCGGCATTGTAAAGATCAAGCGCCTGGTCG
>JAUVAJ010000050.1 GCA_030591795.1 Desulfuromonadales bacterium
ACAAATGGTGAGCGGGTGTCAAACGGCACGGCATTCTTGTTCATGGTCAGTCCGGCCTTTTCCAACGCTTCCTCAGCCACCTTGCCGGTCATTTCCAAACCGCCGAAATCAAGCAACATCAGGTGGTTGTCGGTACCACCGGATACCAGATTAAAACCATGCGCCACAAGACCATCGGCAAGTGCCTTGGCGTTTTTGACTACTTGTTGCGCGTAAAGTTTAAACTCGGGAGACAAAACTTCTTTAAAAGCAACCGCCTTGGCCGCAATCACGTGCATCAGTGGCCCACCCTGAATGCCGGGGAAAATATTACTGTTAACTTTCTTGGCATATTCTTCCCGACATAGAATCATACCGCCACGCGGGCCACGCAAAGTTTTATGGGTCGTGGTTGTGACAAATTCAGCATGTGGAACCGGGTTCGGGTGCTCTCCGGCAGCAACCAAGCCTGCAATGTGCGCCATATCAACCATAACCTTGGCACCAACTTTATCGGCAATCTTTCTGAATGGTTCAAATTCAATAGTCCGCGGATAAGCACTTGCGCCAACCACAATCAACTTCGGCTTGTGCTCTACAGCCAAACGCTCCACCTCATCGTACTCGATGCGTCCGGTCTCTTTATCAATGCCATACGGCACAATATTAAACAATTTGCCGGAAAAATTAACCGGAGAGCCATGAGTAAGATGACCACCGTGTGCCAGGTTCATCCCGAGGACGGTGTCGCCCGGTTGACAAACAGTGAAATAAACCGCCATGTTGGCTTGTGAACCGGAGTGAGGCTGCACATTGGCATGCTCAGCACCAAAAATCTCGCAAGCCCGGTCAATCGCCAGCTGTTCTGCCTGGTCGACAAACTCGCAGCCGCCGTAATATCTTTTGGCAGGATAGCCCTCGGCATATTTATTGGTCAACACAGAACCCTGCGCTTCCAGGACTGCTTCACTGACAAAGTTCTCTGAAGCAATGAACTCCAGATTGTATTCCTGGCGCTCAGTCTCTTTTTGAATAATTTCTGCAATCTGCGGGTCAAACCCTGCCAGCGTTTGTGACATTTTTTATCCTCCAAACCATTCGTTACAAAAATAAAAGGCAGGCTTAAAAAGCCTGCCCACCGTTACGATTTCAGATGCGACCGGCCTGAATATCTTCTTCCAGACGGGTTATCTTGTCGAGGCGACCCTGGTGACGACCACCTTCATAATCTGTAGTCTGCCAGATATCAACCAGCTTACATGCTTGTTCCGTAGTTAGCACCCTGCCACCTAAAGCGACAATATTGGCGTTGTTATGCTGCTTCGCCATTTGCGCAGTAAATTCATCATGAATAACCGCTGCACGCACACCGGGGAATTTGTTTGCCGCAATGGAGATTCCGATCCCGGTACCACAGACCAGGATACCGCGATCAGCGTCACCTTTGGAAACAGCCGAAGCGACCAGAGCTGCAAAATCAGGATAGTCGACAGATGCATCAGTCATTGTGCCTAAATCCTTGACATCAACACCACTCGATTTAAGCGAAGAGACCAAAGCTGATTTTGTTGCCAGACCACCATGATCACTGGCAATAACGATTTTATCAGCCATGTTACACCTTGCGGAAAATCAGGGTCGCGTTGGTCCCGCCAAAACCGAACGAGTTCGACATGACAACATTTAATTCTGCGTCACGCGCCGTATTCGGGATATAATCTAGATCACATTCAGGATCAGGGTCAGTGTAATTGATAGTCGGCGGTACAACACTGCGCTCTTGAGCCAGAAGTGAAAACACAGCCTCCATACCACCCGCAGCACCTAGTGCATGTCCGGTCATACTTTTTGTCGACCCAACCATTACCTTACGTGCATGATCACCGAAGACAGTTTTTACTGCCATCGTTTCACCGATGTCACCAAATGGTGTAGAGGTACCGTGTGCGTTGATATAGGCGACCTCTTCCGGGTTCATTTTAGCCGAATTAAGTGCCATCTTCATGCAACGAGCAGCGCCTTCACCACCTGGTGATGGAGCTGTCAAGTGATGGGCATCGGAAGTCAGACCGTAGCCACACACTTCAGCGTAAATTTTAGCCCCGCGCTTGATTGCGGATTCCATCTCTTCGAGCACTACCAGACCGGCGCCTTCAGCCATAACAAAACCGTCACGATTCTTGTCAAACGGTCGACTGGCTCCTTGCGGGTCGTCATTCCGGGTCGAAAGTGCGCGCATAACGTTGAACCCACCCACTCCAAGCGGCGTAATCGTCGACTCGGTTCCGCCGGCGATCATCGCATCAGCATCGCCACGCTCGATCATGCGGTAAGCATCACCTATAGAATGTGTACCGGAGGCACATGCTGAAACAGTAGAAAGGTTGGGCCCTTTGGCTCCATGGCGGATTGAAATCTGCCCCGGCGCCAGGTTAATGATCAACATAGGGATAAAAAATGGTGTGATTCGCTTATAACCTCTGTCGAGTAACACAGAGTGATACTTTTCGATAGTTGGCAGACCACCCAGGCCAGAGCCGACAACGACTCCGACTCTTTCTGCGTTCTCTTCGGTGATCTTGAAACCTGAATCAGCAAGCGCCATATCACTGGCTGCTAACGCATACTGAATGAACAGATCCATTTTCTTCTGTTCTTTTTTCTCAATAAAATCGTCAGCATTGAAGTCAGTGACTTCTCCGGCGATCTTGGTCGGAATATCCGTGGCGTCAAACCTGGTTATAGGACCTACACCGGATTTGCCCTGTGTCAATGCCGTCCAGTTTTTTTCCAAGCCAATTCCGAGTGGTGAGAGAACACCGACTCCTGTTACGACTACTCTCCGCATCGCAGCTTATCCCTCCGGTTGCTTAACCGTAAACATCATTTTTTTCTGTTGAATAACCTGAAAACCATTCAGGGAGGAGGTTGATCTCCCCCCTGAATGATGAATCAGGCGTTCTCTGTAACGTAGCTAATAGCGTCTTTAACGGTCTGGATTTTTTCGGCATCTTCATCAGAAATCTCGATGTCGAACTCTTCTTCCAGCGCCATAACCAGCTCTACTGTATCGAGGGAGTCAGCACCCAGATCGTCCATAAACGAAGCGGTTTCTGTGACCTGACCTGCATCAACACCGAGCTGCTCAGCTACAATCTGCTTAACTTTTTCTTCAATAGCCATCTTGTTTCTCCTTGTCTGTTGGTCTACCTCAAATTACATGTACATTCCGCCATTTACACCGAGCACTTGCCCGGTTATATATTTTGCTTGCTCTGATGCGAGAAACAGCACCGCTTCTGCTACATCAGACGCCTCGCCAAGACAGCCGAGGGGAATCTGAGAAGAAAGTTCTTCACGTGCTTTGTCAGAAATATTGTCTGTCATGTCTGTGGCGATAAAGCCCGGAGTTACCGCATTAACGGTTACATTGCGCTTGGCAAGTTCCTTGGCATTCGACTTGGTCAAACCGATCATCCCAGCTTTACTGGCACAATAGTTAGCTTGACCAGCATTGCCCATTTCACCCACAACAGACGAAATGTTGATTATGCGCCCATAACGCTTTTTTGTCATCACTTTTGCGGCTGCCCGGGTGCAAACGAAAGCGCCTTTTAAGTTAACATTAAGAACGGTGTCCCAATCCTCATCCTTCATACGCAGGATCAAGCCGTCACTTGTAATGCCAGCATTATTTACCAGAATGTCAACCTGGCCAAACGCTTCAACAGTTGAGGCAATCAGATTATTGGCATCATCAGTAGAAGAAACATCTCCGGCAACGGCCAGCGCCGTACCACCAGAAGCTTTAATTTCGGCAACCAAAGAGTCCAACAGGTCCTGATTACGGGCCGAAGCAACAACTTTGGCACCGTTTTTGGCCATCAGCAACGCAATACTCTTGCCAATCCCACGTGAAGCACCGGTTATAATTGCGACTTTATCTTTAAGCATTGTACCCCCGATCAATCGATCAGTTTATTCAACGAGGCAACATTCTCAAGATTGCCAGCCGTCGCTGATTTTGTAATTCGCTTAACCAGACCAGATAGAACCTTACCTGGACCTATTTCGATAAATCTTTCAACCCCGAGATCCGCCATACATGTTACAGAAGCATCCCAACGAACCGGTGCGCTCACCTGGGTGACAAGTAAATCTTGAATGCGCTCCGACTTGGTATTTGGCTCCGCTTCAACATTACTGACAACGGGAAGATTCATTGCTGAGAAACTGATCCCGGAAAGCACGTCATTCAATCTTTCACCCGCCGGGGTCAGTAAAGAGCAGTGGAAAGGCGCACTGACCGGTAAAGGTAAAGCACGTTTGGCGCCACGTTCTTTTGCCAGGAGCATAGCTCTTTCTACCGCAGCAGTGTGTCCGGCAATAACCACTTGGCCCGGGCTATTAAAATTAGCCGGCGAAACAACTTCACCTTCTGCCGCTTGTTGACAGACCAAATCCAGATCATTCGCGTCAAGACCAATAATTGCGGCCATTGAGCCAACCCCAACCGGAACTGCCTCCTGCATAAAGGTGCCACGCTGCCGAACAGTGCGTACTGCATCGGCAAAACTCATAGCGCCTGAACAAACGAGCGCAGAATATTCACCGAGCGAGTGTCCGGCGGCATAAGCAGCACTGAAACCGGTCTCTTGCTCAAGCACCCGCAAAGCGGCAATGCTGGTGGTCAGAATAGCCGGCTGAGTGATTGTAGTCAGCTTTAACTCTTCATCCGGGCCATTGAAGCAGAGTGCAGACAAATCAAAACCGAGGGCGTCATTAGCTTCTTCGAACACCTGCCTGGCAACCGCAAAGTTGTCAGACAGCTCTTTCCCCATACCTGCATGTTGTGAACCCTGACCGGGGAATATAAATGCAATCATTTCTTTAGAATATCCTTTAACTCTACCAACGCATCAATGCAGAAGCCCAGGTAAATCCACCACCAAAAGCATTAAGCAGTATCAAGTCGTTTTCCTTGAGCTTGCCGGCCCGGTTGGCTTCGTCCAGCGCCAGAGGAATAGTTGCAGCCGAGGTATTACCGAAGCGATCTACATTTATGTAAACTTTTTCTTTTGGCAGTTTCAGCCTTTTGGCCGCCGCTTCCAGGATACGAATATTCGCCTGGTGGGGAATAAGCAGATCTACATCTTCCATAGTCAGGTCATTATGCGCCATTGCTTCTTTGGCGACCTCGGTCAACATCCGTACCGCAACCTTGAACACTTCATTCCCTTGCATCTGCAAAAAGTAGTTGCGTTGCTTGAAAGCCTCTTCAGACGGTTGATGGCGAGTACCAAAACCTGGTTGGTACAAAAGGTCCATATATGCACCATCAGAATGGACATGAGTGGACAGGATCCCCTGATCACCGTCAACCGCTTCAACAACAACCGCTCCGGCAGCGTCTCCGAATAGAACACAAGTGTTACGATCTTCCCAATCTATAATCCGGGACAAGGCTTCAGCACCGATCACCAGCGCCTTTTTAATTTTCCCGGATTCTATCTGGGCGACCACAGTATCAATTGCATAGAGAAAACCGCTACAGGCAGCTGAAAGGTCGTAAGCGTAAGCCTTTTTGGCACCGATATTCTCCTGTACAATGCAGGCAGTTGCCGGCCAGGGGTAATCAGCGGTGATAGTGGCCATAACGATCAGATCTATATCTTCAGCCGCGACACCAGCCATTTCAAGCGCGTTTTTGGCTGCATTGCTAGCTAGATCAGACGTATTTTGATCATCGGCGATAATGTGACGTTCACGGATACCGGTACGCGTCACAATCCACTCATCGTTTGTATCTACAAATTTTTCAAGATCAGCATTCGTCCACACTTTTTCCGGGACATAGGAACCGGTGCCGGTAATACGTGCTCTTTTCAAAATCAGTCTCCTTAAGCTCTATGAGTTAGCTGCATGGAGCTTGGCCGCCAGTTTTTGATGAACATCGTGTTGCACCGCCTGGCTGGCCATCTTGATTGCATTCATAATAGCTTTTGCATTGGAACCACCATGACATATCATGCCGACACCCTGAATTCCCAGCAGTGGTGCACCACCATACTCGGCATAATCAATTCGTTTTTTGAACGCCTTGAACGCCGGTCGCGACAGCAGATAACCTATTTTTGCCAGAAAACTCTTTTCAATCTCACTCTTGAGCATCTGACTGATCGCGTCAGCCAACCCTTCAGTAACCTTCAAGACAACATTCCCGACAAATCCGTCACAAACCGCTACATCTACATTACCATTAAAAATATCGCGGCCTTCAACATAGCCCTGATAATTAAAACTGGCGTCACTGAGCAGAGAATGGGTCTCCCGGGTCAGGTCGTTCCCCTTCCCTTCCTCTTCACCGTTTGACAACAAACCGATACGAGGATTTTCCAGGTTCATCATCTCACGGGCATACAGATCGCCCATGATGGCGAATTGCTGTAGATGTGAAGCTCGACAATCTACGTTGCCACCAGCATCCAGCAACAATGTTTGGGTATGTTTATTCGGGACGACCGTCGCGATCGCCGGTCTTTCAATGCCTGGGATACGCTTGAGCGTAAACATACCGGCAGCCATAGTAGCGCCAGAATTGCCCGCACTGACGACAGCATCAGCACTTTTACTCTTAACAAGTTCAAAAGCGACCCGAATAGACGAATCTTTTTTCTTGCGAATAGCAACAGACGCCGACTCATGCATGCCGACAACTTCAGAGGCATGTATGACATCAACAGACAGTCCGGAACAGTCATGCTTGTCGAGTTCAGCTTGAACTACGGCAGTGTCACCGACCAGCACAATCTTCATGCCCCACTTGCGTGCGGCTTCGATTGCACCATCGACAATAACACCTGGACCGTGATCGCCACCCATGGCATCAACTGCAACTGTAATCTGATCAGATAACACAGACCCGATTAATCTTCGCTGCCGCTGACGTCTTGGCCTTTGTAAGTACCACAACTGGCGCAGGCACGATGCGGCAATTTAGGCTCATTGCACTGCGGACAGGTTGAAATTCCATTTGGTGACAGAGAATCGTGAGCACGGCGCATATCACGCTTTGATTTTGAGGTCTTTTTCTTTGGGACAGCCATTTGAAGCAACTCCTTTTAAGTCCGGTTCAAATACCGGGGTTGTTTATAGATATATTTCCGACATCACTTGTCAGAATCTAATTTCAACTTCTGCAAATCGGCAAAACGTGTATCAAACTGCGGTTCATTGCAACCACACTTTGCCTGATTTAGATCTACACCACAGTGTGGACACAATCCATTGCAGTCATCTTTACATATAGGTTGGAACGGCAGGTTGAGTAGTAATTGCTCAACCAGCGGCTCAGCCAGATCAATCTCCTCGCCAGTAAACAGAACTATGCCCATGTCCTCAGCGGTCAGTTCAATCTCATCATCATCTTCATTCTCAATTTCGGGCAACTGATCAGCGTAGGTCAACTCAAAATCAACCTCAACCGGGAGCATAAAAGGCTCCAGGCACCTGCTACAAGCCAGGGCTACCTGCGATTTAACTTGTCCTTGAATCTCAATCATGCCGCCGACACGAAAGATTTTGAAATTATATGAAACTGATCCATCTATGGCCAATTGACCATTTGAAATCAACTCATCAAGACCAGCCAGACTAGAGGCATCTAAATCTCCGGAAAGAAGGAGTTCCTCCTCCTTGATCGTGTCGATTTGGATTGTCAGCAAAACAGCACCAGCCTTGACGTGATCAAAAGCGCCTAGTATAAAGATCATCCCCTCTTTGTCAAGGGATAACTCCCTGCAAGACGGGTTTGTACAGAATGACTTTTTTAGCCCAATCCCCCCGATTTTGCAAGACATTTATTAAGTCTTCGCAGCCCGGGTTATGGAGTTAATATGAAGGAAACACCAGATTGTTCAATACAACGGTTAGTGACTATTGTTGAAAGACTCCGCGGACCTGATGGTTGCCCGTGGGACAAGGTACAAACAACCAATAGTTTAAGACCGTACCTATTGGAAGAATGCCATGAATTTCTCGGGGCAATCAAACAGGAGAACAGCAAAGAGATTCGTGACGAATTGGGTGATCTGTTGCTGCAAATTGTCCTGCATGCGCGCATTTATGAGGAACAAGGCTTGTTTAACCTGAATGATGCGGCTGAATCAATCTGCAATAAACTGGTACGTCGGCATCCCCATGTGTTTGCACGACAAGCTGAACACGAAACGGTTGATCTCGGTTTACAATGGGAGACCATTAAACAGAACGAGAAGATAGCCGCAGGCAAAGGTCCTTCCCTGTTCGAACAGATCGATTCAGATCTTCCACCTTTACTGACAGCTCGTAAGATAGCCGAGAAGGCCGCAAGAATCGGCCTTGACTGGCCTGACGCAAACTCCGTAATCGAGAAAATTCGTGAAGAACTAGATGAACTGGAAGTGGCCATTCAAAACAACCAGGAGGATGAGATCTCGCATGAACTGGGAGATCTGTTATTTGCTGTCGTTAGCCTTGCGCGACATCTTGATGTCGATTCAGACGTTTCACTTCGCTTGAATTTATCTCGGTTCACCAAGAGGGTTCAGCACATGGAGTCGGCTTTACACCGTCGGGGTCAGACGTTTCAAGACGTCACAATTTCAGAGCTTGACCGACTTTGGGAGCAGGCCAAAAAAAATGAGATGTCCGAGAAAAGAGCGTAAAAACGAGACCTTGACTGGGGATGAATATGTTGTCCACAAATTTTGTTAATAACATGTGCAAAAGCCTGTTTGCAAA
>JAUVAJ010000071.1 GCA_030591795.1 Desulfuromonadales bacterium
CTGCTTGTGTGCCATAGCCCATGTTAGCCAAAGCTTCATGCGTAGGCTGATTGGCGAAGGTTCATGGTCGAGATAACAGGCAAATCAAACTAAAGTTTTGTCATGTGAAGCCTTTGAGTCCTGTATAAACAAATCCCCCCTTAACCCCCCTTTTACAAAGTGGGGGATCAAGCACAACCTGAACAATTCACACCTCCCCCTTTTACAAAGGGGGATCGAGGGGGATTTGACCTTCTCGTATTGCCCAGTGAAGCCTTTGAGTTTGTCAGCTAAAAATAAACTGTGCATATGACGGTTGACACTGAAAACACTATAAGGTATCACTTTCGAGCATTTACAAAATCTCATGTTGTTTTGAAAGGACTTTCCATGCAATCAATTTTCATCAGGGTCACCCTGCTCCTCATCTTCCTCGCTCTGGCCAGCAACGCCTCAGCCTTTGAACGCAAAGCTGAATGGGCAAAATATGCCCGCGGTGCAAACCATGACAACATAGCCAGCAGCAACACTACCCCGGCCAAAGGCAAAATACGAACTGACCTCGACCGGATCAGCTACAGTGTCGGCATGAGCATCGGCGAAGACATCAAGTCACGCGGCATTCCGATCAATCCTGATCTTGTCGCTCGCGGCATTCAGGATATCCTCAGTGGCGAAGGGACCGCGCTCAGCAAGCAGGAGGCAATGCAGGTTCTGTCGCAATTGCAGGAACAAATAGCGACCATCCAACGCGAAGAGTTAGCGCGTATTGCCAATAAAAATCAGAGAGCTGGCAAAGCTTTTCTGGAGCAGAACGCCCAACGGGAAAATATAATTGTCACCGAGAGTGGCTTGCAATACGAAATTCTCTACGCGGGAATCGGCGCCACACCAATAGCCGAAGATATCGTGGTGGTTGACTATCGCGGCGTTTATATCGACGGGAAAGAGTTTGACAGCTCCTATCAACGCGGCGAACCGGTCGAGTTTTCGGTCAACGGCATTATCCCGGGCTGGACTGAGGCGTTGTTAATGATGCAAGAGGGTGCTAAATGGCGTTTGTACATCCCGGCTGATCTCGCCTACGGTGCACAAGGGGCACCGCCGGTTATCGAGCCATACACCACGCTCGTTTTTGAAATTGAGTTAAAAGTTATTCAAAAATGAACGGAGTTGAATAATTTCAACTGAACAAATAATATCAGTATCTTCCGTCGGGACCTGCTCAATACAGGTCCCGATTTTTTTTGGCTTGACGAGTACATACTGGGAATGAGAAAATTTGGACTGCTTTGCAAAATAATTTTTAAGCTGGCATGGAGGAAACAAGCATGGGCATGAAGATTCTGCTGCCGGATGATGCGGCGATTGCCGACATTCTCGAACATTCCTTTCTGTATCGCTCCGGATTCACCTTCCTGACGGTTAAATCCGGCGAAGACTTGATACGCCAGGTTGAGGAACATGATCCGGTTCTTGTCGTTCTTGATATTGAAATGGAAGGATTGAACAGCGAAGATTGCTGTCAAAAAATCAAGCAATGTCCCGTACTACGCAAAACTCCGATTATCATGATAGTGCCCAAGGAGATGCGTGACAATAGCGGTCAGTGTCAGGAACTAAGTTGCGAAGCGATTATCGGTCGGCCGATCGATCCGCAACGCTTCCTTACCACCGCCAGCCACCTGCTCGGTATTTTCGACCGCGCTGCACCGCGGATCGAGTCCTTGCTGGTCGTATCCTGCGGCGCCGATCTCGATGAACTGCATGAGGGCTGGATTCGCAACATCAATAGCGGCGGCTGTTTTCTCGAAACCAGCGAACTACTGCCGATCGACTATCGGATCAACATCCAGTTTTCCCCCGAAGATAATGATGACCTGATCTGTTGTCGAGCCCGGGTCGCCTGGGTCAATCATCCGGAGTGGATCAAGTGCGAGCAACTACCACCAGGCATGGGTGTTCAGTTCATTGATCTGGATGAAGCGACGACCAAGCGAATCCAGACTTATATTGATGACAACGTCACCATCAACACCAAAAAAACTGACTGATATTTTACGATTTGCGTTAAAAAGCCCCGGACAATTTTGTCCGGGGCTTTTTGTTTGTCTGTAGGTATTCATAGCAACCGCTGGCGACCCACCTGTTCTCATTTAAAATGGGTTAGGACGAAAGTGAAATCCCGTAGTATCTATACAGGGTTACCACTCTCATCCAGAACTCGCCTGGCGACCTTGGCGAGTTGAGCCATATTCATCGGCTTCATGCAAAACTCAAAAACACCTATCCCCTTAGCCTTTGCTGCAGACATTTTGGCGCTGTAGCCGCTGCATAGAACAATGGGGATATCCGGTCGAATCTGCAATAGTTTGACGGCCAACTCTGCCCCAGACATCTCAGGCATGGTCTGGTCGGTAAAAACCAGATCAAATGCTTCCGGGTTTTTCTCAAAAACTGAAAGAGCTTCAATGCTGTTCATCACGCTGGTCACTTTGTATCCCTGACACTCCAACAACTCTTTGCTCGTTAAGGCGATACATTCCTCATCGTCAACAAAAAGTATCCTCTCGGTACCTGTTGGCAATGCTTCTGCCACATTTATCAACGACTCTGTTCCCGCTTCATTGGCGACAGGAAAATAAACATTGAAAGTGGTTCCCAGTCCTGGCGTACTGTCAACGGTGATAAAACCACCATGTTGTTCAACTATACCGTGAATCATCGACAGACCCATACCGGTACCTTCACCAACGCCTTTGGTAGTGAAAAACAGATCAAAAATTCGGTCCAGGATATCCTTTTCCATACCGGTGCCAGTATCGCTAATGGTGAGCTTGGCGTATCTGCCTGCCTTTCGCTCAGGTATTGTGATCATTTCCTTGTTGGGTAACTCTACTTCTTCCAAAAGGATACTCAACAACCCTTTCTCATTCATGGCATGCACAGCATTGGTACAGAGGTTGATAATAATCTGATGGAATTGTGTGGTGTCAGTGTTGATGAAAACGGACTTGTTATTAACCGAACTCATAATCTCAACAGTAGTTGGAGTCGTTGAACGTAATAAATTCAAAGCTTCATCGATAGCAATGGAGAGATCGACCGGGATGAGTTCACACTCCTCCTGGCGACTAAAAGCCAGTATTTGCGCTACGAGATTTTTTGCCCGATTGGTTGCACTTTTTATATGATCAATGTTTTCTTCAGAATGACTGCCCGGATTATTCTTATACTGAATTATATCTATGTTGCCGCTGATAATGGACAACAGATTATTGAAATCATGAGCGATACCACCGGCCATGGTACCGACTGCTTCCATTTTGTGTGTTTGGCGCAAATCCTCTTCCATCTTGATTTCATCTGTTATGTCACGCTTAACTGCGACATAGTTGACTATTTCACCCGAAGGATTGCGCACTGGAGAAATTGTCGCACCTTCGGTAAAGAGCGTTCCATCTTTTTTCTTATTGATTAATTGACCACTCCAGGTTTTGCCGTTTGTCAGCACCCTCCACATCTCTTTATAGAAGGCATCATTTTGCTTGCCGCTTTTCAGGATACGTGGATTATTACCTAGAGCATCACCGTTAGTGTAGCCCGTGATTCTTGTGAAAGCAGGATTAGTGTATTTAATGCTGCCTGCAGTGTCAGTAATAACAATGGTATCATTGCTCTGGTCTATGGCCTGCAGCAAGCGATCTCGCTCCTCTTCTATCAGCTTACGCTCAGTGATATCGCGAATTACGCCAAGCACGTGTTCTTTATTGTTAATTTCAACGGCTTTGCCCATTATTTCAGAGAAGAATTCAGTCCCATCTTTGCGTTTCAAGATAACTTGGCCAGGAGTACTTTCTCTGCTGTATTTCGATTTTTCAAAAAGTTCTGAACTCTGATTTTCCGCCTTCATATCGAAAACGGTCATCCGCAAGAGTTCTTCCTCAGAGTAACCCATCATTTTGCAAAAAGCCGGGTTAACGTACGTATAACTACCAGCCAGATCAGCAACCGTTATGCCTTCAGCCGTTTGATTCATTATTGCTTCAAACTTGTTTCTACTTTCCAGTAAGTCATTTTCAGCCTGTTTGCGCTCTGAGACATCTCGAAATTCGATGACCCGTACCTCGCGCCCCTTATAATTAACATTTTGCCCTCTTATTGCCAGGGGATACACTGAGCCATCCTTGCGTACACCCTCAACTTCATATTGCTCGGTGTAACCGATCTGTATATTGCTCAACACCAGATCAAGAGAACCCGGTTCAATCAACTTAAGCCCATCCATGCCAATCAACTCTTCGTTGGTAAAACCGGTCATGTCAGACAAGCCTTGATTACAGTCCAGGATCACCCCTTTGTCATGGATAACAATACCGCCAAATGTTGCATCGTGAAGAGCCTTGAACCGTCCTTCACTCTCTTTCAGCAGTTTCTGGCTGATCTCGAATTCACTTACCTGAACCCTTAACGCCTCTTCGATTCGCTCACTTTCAGAAATGTCGCGAAGAGAGGCGATAAGCTTTACGGGTGTATCATAAGTATCTCTTACCAAGGTAGCGGTTATCGAACAGGAATATTGTGAACCATCTTTATCTTTTAGTTTAACTTTGTAATTATTGACTTTACCCGTATCTAAAGCGAGTTTTAGAAAACCCTCCCGGTCTATTGGATTTACATAAATATCAAGAAGTGATTTGCCAATTAACTCTTCCCTTGTATATTGAGATAATATTTCAACTGAGGGGCTGATTTCTAAAATTGTCCCGTCCATTGTCACTTCGCAATAAACCTCTTGCAGGTTTTCAAATATTCTTTTGTACTCTTCCTTACTCTTCAACAATTCGTCCTGAGCCAGCTTGCGCGCGGAAATATCGATATCTGCACCACTGTACCCAAGCAGGTTCCCCTTGTTGTCAAGTATTGGCACCCCGCTTGTTGAAAGCCAAACGATTTTACCGTTTTTAGTTACGTTACGATTCGCAAATTCCCTGAACGGTTGCTGCTGCCTGAACATTTCACATGCCACATTCTTTAATTCATCTCGATCTTCAGGGTGGAACAAGTCGTAAAAATACTTTTCACCCACTATCTCATCAATCTTATAACCAAGTATGTTCTCTATTGCCTGACTGCTAAAAGTGTACAATCCCTCTGCATCCACTTCCCATATCCACGCCTGATCATTTTCAGCAATTTGTCTGAAACGTTCTTCTGAATGCTGCAACTTCAAATTAGTCTAATGAAGCTCTTTGGTACTTCTTACAATTTGCTGCTGTAGCAAGGACGGTTGCTTCAGTAAAAAAAAGACAAAATAGGCACCAAGTCCAGCAATTAACAAAAACACTCCGGATGTCAAAGCCATATGTCCATAATATCCGGACAGCCAACCATCACGAGGCTTAACACTAAGAGACCAGATTGCATTCGGAACCCTAATAGTGAGTTGTACAGAATCTTCGATTAAAGATTCAGTCGTTCCAGAAAAAATATGTGGCAGACCTGTATCCGGATGGCTCCTCCAGAGAATCCAATCATAGCCCCTGGATGACAGGGTATTGAAAGTGGTAGACTCAATCAGTTCAGGGACACGGACTAATACAATGGCAAACCCCCAGAACTGCTCAGCCTGATTTTTGCCCTGATAGATCGGCAGTCGGGCAACAAGACCGACACCACCCTGAATCAACTCGAAAGGCCCGGCAACAGTCAGCTGGCGCTTTTTATCTGCGTAAAAGGCCTCTTTATTCCGTTTTGGATCGTCAAACAGATCGTGTCCAATTGCTGATTCATTGCCTTCCAGAGGGACGATATAGGTAACAATACCGTCAGGTGCATACTGCAAACTTGATACGCCAGGCTGATGCGTTATCAGTTGGCTAGCAAATATCTCAAAGCGCTCAGGTTGGATTTCGAACTGATATTCACGGAGGACTGTCTCAAGAGTGTAGGTCAATGAAACAGCGGCATTCAATCGTTGTGACAGGGTGCTGGCTTCAGAGCCAGCCAATTGCAGAGCTAGTTGTTTTTGCGTTTCAACATGGTTAAAAGTATCGACATAGGATGCCCCACCACCGACAAAACACAACAAGGCAAAGACAGCAAAAGTGCGCCAGTATATTGATCTTGAGGCTTGAAAAGGTGTGTCCACCTCACTTGAGTCTTGCACCTTTAGCATAGGGATTAATCCAATTACTAAATAAGCACAGCCAACAACTTGAGTTTAATCCCTGTATAATACCAATTTATATCAACAAAAAAAACACAATATTTTTCAGGGATTTTGCAGCCTGACTTCAAACCGCTGAGCTGACCAGCCGTGCACATTGTCGTGCGCTTCAATATAGACCGGCATTGACAGCTCCTTGATCACAACGCGATCGAGACTCCGGGTAAACGGCTGCTCGTTCTCATGCGGATGAAACAGGGTCCGGGTTCCGAGGATATTCCCTCGGGCATCAACGACCCGCCAGGCATCGGCGTAATGCTCCCAGCCGCTGTCCGCATGCTACAGGGTTACAGAAAACGACCAGGTGTCCCCGCTCTGTTTCGCCTTTGCATCGACAATCTGCACCTCACCGGCCCAGCATTGACCGGACAGTAGCAGACCGATAAAACTGACAATTATCAGAATGCGCATAAGTCACCCCTATAAAAGTTTTTCGTTCGACTCTTGCGCCGACGGTTCAGATAGTTTCTGCAGTATCCGGGCGACCGGAACATTTTCAAAATCGACACTCAAGCGCTCCCGCGAAGAAGTCTGCTTGAAACCTCGCTCAAGAATCGCCGCCTCAATCCCTGGCATGTGCAGGGCACCCCAGGGGATGACGATAGTGTCATAAAGCGGTAAAACCCTATCGACCCAGGAGAGAACGACCTCATTGCGTGAATCGAGCAGATCGCCAAAAATAATTTCCGAAGTCTCCGGGGTGATATTCTCCTGGGCCCAGGCATCGTAAGCCTGCAACCCTTGAGGCAGTGAATCACTATTAAACAGGTGTTTGCCGAGAATATTAATAAATTCAATCGTCTGCGGGTCAAAGCGGTTCAGGTCGGTATCGGCATGAATAATATGTGGTTCCAGGTTGTCATACTCAGCCAATGACATCTCGGCCAGATCCGCTTCATTGATAAGCTGGCCGGCAAACTCCATATCGGCCTGAGAAGTCAAACCGAGCAGCTGAGCCATGGAGTCGTAGCCAAAACTGGTAGTCAACAGGCGGTCCTCGTCTGTCACGCCTTCAGCCAGAATAACCGTCCGACCGGATGTTGTTGAATCGATCAGGTCACTATAGAAATCGTGTTCGCCGATATGAATCATCCCGGTCAGGCGGATGTTTTTCCCGGCGCGGCTGTAAACCCGTTCCTCCATATGAATGCCATCGCTGCCGAGACGCATAAACCCGGCGGTCTCAATATCGGCGTAATGCGCCATGACTGCAACCGCCATAAAACCGAAGGCCACAGGCAACAGCACAAGATGCAACACAAAAAACAGTAAGGTATTGCGCAAACCAAAGAAATCGTCAAGGAAACGTTCTTCCGGCAGCAGGCGATTGCTACCGGCGGTCCCAGCATAGAGAATAAACGGCAGCAGCCCGAGTAAAATCTGGGCAGCAGCAGCCAACAGACCAAACGAGCCGCCAGTTTCGACAATCGGCCAGGCACCAACGC
>JAUVAJ010000308.1 GCA_030591795.1 Desulfuromonadales bacterium
ATGGTCATGAAAAATCACACCAGTAAAACCCTCGACCGGACTTTCGAAGAGATTCTCTTTGTTGATGCGGTTATGGTTGGTGGTGGCGATACTTCTGCTGCTCTCCCAGGCGGACAGCCTGGAGCAAATGCAGTGCCTGAAGGGCATTCCAAGCCGCAAGTAACCGCCGATGATATCGATCTGTCCGACGTTAAAAAAGCTGATCAGACGGTTGCCGACATCTTTGCCAAAAAGGATGCGCTGGCTGGTAAGGAAGTTACTGTTCGTGGCAAGGTAGTCAAGTTCAGCCAACAGATCATGCAGACCAACTGGGTTCATCTGCAGGATGGAACTGGTGCCGAAGGGACCAATGATCTGGTTGTGACCACCGATGCTGTTGTTGCCAAAGGCGACACCGTTCTGGTCAAAGGGGTTCTGACAGCTAACAAGGACTTCGGATTTGGCTATAAGTACGATGCGATCATTGAAGGTGCACAGGTGACCGTCGAGTAGCATCATCTACACAGCAGTAGAGAACAAGAGGCCTTCGGTTTTTACCGGGGGCCTTTTTTTACTGATTTATATTGGGAAAAATCTGAAATCTTGAATTGTGTGCTGAGAATCGGTTACCATGATGATTCATCTATGAAAGAGGGAGTTGTATGTCATTAGACGAGCAGATAAACATTTTACGTAGCGGCACCGGCATTGCCAGGGCACGGGCAGCAACACAGCTTGGTCAGATGCAGGACAAACGAGGCGAGGCTGCCCTACTTGAAGCGTTGGCCGATAAAAACTCAACTGTGCGCAGCAATGCAGCTTTTGCTCTTGGTGAAGTTCAGTCAGTCGCTGCGGTGCCTAAGTTGATTCAGTTGATGGATGATGAGGATCAATGGGTCAGAAAAAGTTCCGCCAAAGCCCTTGGAATGCTGCGGGCCAAGGCGGCAGTTCCGGTTCTGCAGAAAGCCTTGTCTGACCCGTCGGAGCAGGTTCAGCGCAATGTTGAGCGTAGTCTTAAACAGATCGAAGAAAGTTGACCTTCAAGTATGCGATTATTTTTCTCTGCTACGTTCATTCTATTATTGCTGGTACCTGCTCTTTGCGGTGCGATCAGTAAATATATTGATGAAAATGGTCGTACCGTATATGTCGACGATGAAAGCAAAATACCGGCCCGTTATCTAGAGCATAGCCAGGAGGTAGAGGGGTTTACAGAACTGTCAGCTGAGGAAAGAGATGCACAGCGTGAGCGTTTGCAAAAGGCACGGGATCAGCGGCGTCAGGACCTGAACGATAAACGTCGGAAATCAGCAGAGCAAGAGCGAAAAAAACTTTACCAGACACCGGTAATCATTAATGGCCCGCAGATTCTGGTGCCGGTTGAAGTCGCTTACGGCAATCGAAAAGTCAAAGTGAATCTGCTGCTTGATACCGGCGCGTCACGAACCGTGCTGCATAGTAAATCTATTTCACGTCTCGATATCAATGATGATGAGGGGATGGTTGCTTATGGTGTTGGTGTCGGTGGTTATCGCATCAAAACGCGGATGGTTAAGTTTCGCTCAATAAAGGTTGGCCCGTTCAAGGCCGACGGTGCCTCGGCGTTTATTATTAAACATCTCAACAATAAGTCACTGCATGACGGTTTGCTCGGCATGGACTTCTTACGCTATCTCTCTTACGACATCGATTATGCTACCCAGACGATTCAATGGCAGCCTTGAGTCGATAATAGGTAAAAAGTTTTTAGGATGTTAAATACAACGCCCCCCTGACATAGTCAGAGGGGCGTTGTATTTAAATGCCGGATTGAATCAGGTTCAACCGACTGTTAACGGGCTTTCTTCAGATATTTGTAGAAGTCTGAATCCGTAGTGATCACCAGTCGATTATTATTCCCGATCGATTTCTTATAGGCTTCCAGTGTTCGCTGGAAAGCATAAAAACCTTTATCTTTATTGTAAGCCTGGGCATAGATCGCCGAGGCCTTGGCATCAGCCTTGCCGCGGATTTCAAGCGCCTTGCGCTGGGCTTCGGAACTGATTTTTTTCAATTCCCAGGCCATCTCACCGAGAATGTCGGCCTGCTCGCCTTCACCTTCGGAGCGGTATTGGGCGGCGACCTTTTTACGTTCATTGATCATCCGTTCGTAGACCCTGGTCCGAACCTGCTGGACGTAATTGATCCGCTTGATCTGGACATCGATCAGTTTGATACCGTATTCCGGTGTAGAGGCCTGCGCCTTGTCGAGCATGTCGGCCAGGATGGTTTCGCGACCGACCAGCTGGTCCAGAGGAATCGCAACACCATCGACCTCGAAACGCTCGATGTCGCCATCAGCTGCGACGTAGTCGTCACCGCGGACCAGTTCGACCAGCAGGCGACCGGAGACCGCGTCACGTACGACAGAGTCAATGATGTCGTCCAGACGACTCAGTGCGCCTATGTCGTTTTTGACAGTTTTGAAATACAGCAAGGGGTCAACAATGCGCCAGCGGGCGGTGGTGTCGACCCAGATAAATTTTTTGTCTTTGGTCGGGATCTGGTTCGGATCGCCGTCCCATTTCATGATCCGCTGTTCGAAATATTTTACTTTCTGTGCGAACGGGAGTTTGAAATTCAGACCGGCGTGGCGGGCTTCGCCAACCGGGGCCCCGAACTGAGTGACAATCGCCTGTTGTCCTTCAGAGACAACAAATAGAGTATTATTAAGAGCGACGATCACGACGAGAACAATAATAATAAGGATTACTTTTTTCATTTGCTACCTCCCTGCTCTTTGCGCAGGGGGAGAAGCGGAAGAAGTCCGGCCCCCTTATCATCCATTATATAAACCTCGTCGATGCGCGGCAGGATCTCCTCCATGGTTTCAAGGTACATCCGTTGCCGGGTGACCGTCGGTGCCTTGCGGTACTCAGCGAGGATGGCGAGGAAGCGGTTAGCTTCACCGAGGGCCTTGTTGACCCGCTCAGCTGCGTAGCCTTCGGCTTCCTGCACGATCTGTTTTGCCTCGCCACTGGCGCGTGGTACTTCGCGGTTAAACTGCTCGCGGGCCTGGAAGATCAGGCTCTCTTTCTGCTGCTCCGCCTCGTTGACTTCATTGAAGGCGGCCTTGACCGGATCGGGCGGGGTCACATCCTGAAACTTGACCGTAAC
>JAUVAJ010000234.1 GCA_030591795.1 Desulfuromonadales bacterium
CACCGGCAATGTAGGCGTTATGGCGGCAACCAATGAAGAAGTATCTGCTGCGCAGTTCCCGATCCTGCTTTACGTCTTCGGCGCTGTGATCCTGCTCTGTTTATATGAATCTCGTTCGCTCCGCTCGGTTCTGTGTATTGTTCTTCCGCTTGCGCTGGTTTCATTGCTCGCCTACGCCCTGATGAGCATTCTCCAGATCGGCCTGAAGGTCTCCACATTGCCGGTTGTTGCTCTGGGCGTCGGCGTCGGTGTTGATTATGGTATCTACATTTTTAGCCGTTTACGCAACTGCCTGAAAGAAGGCCAAACACTGCAGGAGGCCTATCTGCATACATTAGCTATTACCGGAAACGGGGTAGTCTTTACCGGGGTAACTCTCGCTATAGGCGTGGCGACCTGGATTTTCTCACCACTCAAATTCCAGGCAGATATGGGGATCCTGCTCACCTTTATGTTTTTGGTTAATATGCTTGGGGCCATTCTGCTGCTCCCGGCGCTAGCTTACTTCCTGTTGCCGAAACCGAAGCTGGCGGACCAAACAGAAACTGAGAATATCCAAAAACGGACGCTGTAAGTTTTGTAAAATGATCTTAAAGTTAAACAAAAAGCCCGGCTCAGTCAGCCGGGATTTTTGTTTATATGCTCTTGATTATTGCTTGTCATCTCGAACAGAGAGAGAGATCTTGTCTTTTTAAGTTGACCAAACAAAGAACAGATTTCTCCCTTTGGTCGAAATGACAGCATCGTTGTGTTCGCGTCTGTTATTCCCCGGCACTAATCTCCGCCTCAACTGCAAACCGCTTGATCTTACGCGTCGTCGTCTTCGGAAATTCTTCATCGCGTAAAGTGAATTTCTTGATCCGTTTATAATCAGCCAGGTTTTTACCCGCTGCCAACACCTCTTTTTTGATTATAGATTCGATAATTTCAAGTGTAAGCGGTTTGCCGCCATGCTCCTGTTTGTAATTGGCAATTGCGTCCGGGTCGGGGTAGATAGCTGCATAAACCTCTTCAGAATGAGTACCAACCTTGTGCCCATAAACCATCGCTTCAGCGATAAACGGGCTGTTCATCAATTCGTTTTCAACTTCTTCCGGGTAAACATTTTTGCCGTTAGGCGTAACGATCAGGTTCTTGACCCTGCCGCAGATAAACAGGTTGTTCGTCTCATCTAATCGACCGAGATCGCCCGTGTAATACCAGCCATCCTTTAGCACCTCTGCAGTAGCTTTCGGACGATTGTAGTAGCCCTGCATGATGTTCGGCCCTTTGGTGATAATCTCACCGACCCCATCAGCGTTTGGCTTTTCGATACGTATCTGCACATGTTCTATTGCTTTCCCAACCGAGCCGACACAGCTGTTTAACGGTGATTCAGCCGCGATCACCGGCGAGGTTTCGGTGATGCCGTAGCCCTGGTAGATAGTCAGGCCGAACTCCTGCAAGCCGGTCGCAACAGCCGGGTCGAGAGCTGCACCGCCGCTGACAAAGACAGTACTCTCACCAAACGACTGCTGGACCTTTTTACGGACAATGTTGCTGGTCAGTGGGAATCCGTAGAGTAGACGTGAGGCTGCTTTCGATTGAATATTTTTGCGGACCCGGTCAAGGAACAGCCTGAACACCGCCGGTACACCGAGCAGGAAAGTCGGTTTGATCTCGAACAGGTTCTCGCCGATCTTTTTTAATGATTCGGCGAAGGTTACTTTACCGCCAATAGACAAGGGAAGCAGGACGCCGCAGACTTGTTCGAAGACGTGGTTAATCGGCAAGAATGAGAGGGTCGCCATAGTATTGTCGAGCCGAAAATGGTGCTTTGCGGCAATGACATTTGAGACTATATTGCTGTGGCTGAGCATCGCCCCTTTGGATTGACCGGTTGTGCCGGAAGTGTAAAGCAAAACTGCAGTATCGTCGGCACGCCGTTCCGGCCATTGTTGTGGTGGTTCTGCTTTCATGTCATAGACAGACATGATCCGGCCTTTTCGCATCCATTTATTGTGAACTGCGCTGGCGTTGAAAATAAAACTTGCCGGAACCTTGCCTTTCTTTTTACGACCATTCTCTGTTGTCGATGTGAGACTTTCGAAAGTCTTGCGCGCCAGACTTTCAAGTTCACTGGTCCGGTCAGTCGGAATGTTCAAGTCTTCTATCAAGTCATGCCAGCTTTTGTTCAAGTCGAGTAAAAGATCTGTCGCTTCAGGGGAAATGGTGCCAGATGCGCCACGAGAGTCCTTGAGTAGAAAAACTTTTTCCAGATCAGACAAGTCTGGGGCCAGCTCCATGATAGTTTCAAGGTAGCCAGGCTCGGTAAAGACGAACAATGCGCCACAATCATTCAGGACGTGTCTTAACTCAGCACTTTTTAGATCCTTGTCGACCGGCACGGCAATGCCTCCACCGCGCAGTATGCCGAGGTAAGCCGCAACCCAGAGAGTTGAAGATGGGGCAACCAGAGCAACACGGTCTCCAGGTTTCATGCCGCCTTCGATCAACCCAGCCGCAATTCCTTCAGTGTGGTCCCATAAACATTTGTAATTGGTCTCATGCCAGGCACCATTTTGTTTCTGAATCAATGCTGGCCGACTACTATTTGTGGCGCAACTAGTTTCGATAAGTTCGACAATTGTTGTCACATAACCCTCCATCTCAAGATGTAAAATTGTGTCTAAACCACTATACGTTTCATTGCAGTCAAAGCAAGCGCAAATATTTGATAATGATGGAAAAAGTGGCTTAATATGCTTGACATATTCCGATCGATTCTGTTATTCATACCGTCGCTGTTGTTGCAGGCACGTAGCTCAGTGGGAGAGCACTTCCCTGACACGGAAGGGGTCGGCGGTTCAATCCCGCCCGTGCCTACCATTTTATCAGCACATCGGCTTTGACGGTAAAGAGGCATCAGCTTGATGTCTCTTTTCATTCATGGAGCAAAAAATGGGTTCAATTAACATCGAATTACCGGATGGTTCGGTTAAAGAGATGCCTTCTGGCGCAACGCCTTACGATGTAGCTTTGTCTATCGGCGAGCGTCTGGCCAGGGATTCCATTGCTGCGCGAATTGATGGTGAGCTGGTCGATGTAACAACTCCGTTCGACAAAGATGCCCGGGTTGAACTAATCACCCTCAAGTCAGCTGAGGCGCTCGAGATTTACCGCCACACTACAGCACATGTGATGGCCCAGGCTGTAAAGGCTATTTATGGCGACGATGTGCAGGTTACCATTGGTCCGGCGATAGACAACGGGTTCTACTACGATTTCTACAGCGAAAAACACACCTTTTCTCCTGATGAATTCGAAGCGATCGAGAAGAAGATGAAAGAGATCGTTTCGGAGAAGCTGCCTATTGTCCGTGAAGAACTCAGCAGCAGCGACGCTATCAAGATATTCACTGAAATGGGCGAGACTTACAAAGTCGAGCTGATTGAAGATCTGAAGGTACCGACGGTTACACTCTACCGCCAAGGTGATTTTGTTGATCTGTGCCGCGGCCCGCATCTGCCGTCTACCGGTTATATCAAAGCTTTCAAGTTGACCAGCGTTGCCGGTGCTTACTGGCGTGGCGATGAAAAAAATGCCATGTTGCAGCGTATCTATGCGACAGCCTTTCCGGATAAAAAAGAGCTCAAACGTTACATCGCCAGGCTAGAAGAAGCCCGCAAGCGTGATCACCGGAAGCTTGGCAAGGAGCTAGATTTGTTCTCCTTCAGCGAAGAAGCTGGAGCCGGCCTGGTTCTCTGGCACCCGAAGGGGGCATTGCTGCGGACTTTGCTGGAAGATTTTGAGCGGCGTGAGCACCTCAAGCGTGGTTACGATATCGTCATGGGGCCGCAGATTCTCAAGACTGAGCTTTGGAAGACTTCAGGTCATTACGATAATTACCGTGAAAACATGTATTTTACGGAAATAGACGAGCAGGGCTACGGTATAAAACCGATGAACTGTC
>JAUVAJ010000236.1 GCA_030591795.1 Desulfuromonadales bacterium
AAGCGAAAATTTGGGGGTTTGAGACCAGATTTTGGCTCGTTTGAGAGTAATAGCCGTAGTTATTGGTCGAAAAGGAGCTGAAATATGGGCCAAACAACCGGATTTGCAGCCGGACCATGGATAGTCTGACAGCCTCCTAGACCTGGTCACTTACCGTAGCCACTATTCCCCTACACAAAATATATATCTTTGTTGCTTAGAGGTGAAAATGTACGAACCTTTTAATATTGGCAAGACATTTCGACTGATCTCCCCAGAAACTGAACTCAACAGTTCCGACCGGACTGACATCATCATGGCCCGCGGTGCTTTCGGCTCAGGTGAGCACGAAACCACCGCCAGTTGCATCAAACTACTCGAGGGGTTACCGGCTCTTACCGGGACAAAAGTCCTCGACCTCGGTAGCGGCACCGCCATCCTCTCAATCGTGGCCATCAAGCTTGGAGCTAAACAGTCATTATGTGTAGATATAGATCCGGACGCGGTTAAAAGTGCTCAGTCTAATTGTCAACTCAACAAAGTAGACGCTGTAATCGAGCACCGTTGCGGGACACTGAAAAGTGTCACCGAGTCACAGTTTGATCTGGTGTTGGGCAACATCTACGGCGACATCCTGCTCGATGTATGTGATGATCTGGTGGCTAAGGTTCGTGCTGGAGGAACGCTGCTGTTATCCGGGATTCTCTGGGAATACAATTTTGATGTGCGCAAGAAATACGAACAGGCTGGCTGCAAGGTGATTAAAAACAGAATGCTGGAAGAGTTCAGTACCGTGTTACTTAAAAAGCATCAACTTGCCACCTGCTGAAATGGGACCATTGCATTATCAAGGATGTAATGCCAGATGCTTCTGCGGGTGTTTTCATCCAAGCCTGTAAAAGTAACCCCGATAACTATACATTGAGAACCACTATCATCTGAGCGCTCCTTGATCCAGACAACCTTGGCATGGGTATATAAACGCTCAGATAATTCAGGGAAAGAAAAATCAATTTTGAGTTCAGACTTTCTTCTTGGAACTTTATTAAACTCTACAAGTTCAATTGAGCCGCCTTCTACGCTGAGATTTAATAATTTACCTTTACTTTTCTTGCCAAGGTCATTGAGTCCCACGAGAATATCACCAGGAACTTCCATCCGGTAACTGTCTCTGGCGCCTACTAACAACTCCTGCAACGACGCATAGAACATTTCCAGGCTCTCTATGCTTTTGCTTGATGTCTCATCATTATTCGCCAGCAAAATCCGTTCTTCTTCGACATCCCTGAGAAGTCTCTGAAAATGAAAGATTCGATTCAGAAAATCCTCCCGACTTATAGTGAAATATTTGGTTGTAATGAATATGTCCTTAACCGCAATATCCTGATTACATTGCCCACACTCAAAAGTCGATACCTCGGCAAGAAACTGTGAATTTATGACTCCATTGCAATTTGGGCAACTCATCTGCAGCATAGGTTAACCCTTATTTAAAGTCGTGCAGAGACAAAGGAAGTATGAATATACTTTTGACCTTTTCAGGATATTTGGAGGTGTCTGTTGCATGAATATCCCCCTGAAGCATAAGCTGAAAAACTGACACTGAATTTCAGTATAGCGCCAATTACACTATCTACAAGTAATCAGCAGGCAGGAGTTGATCAAAAACTTCAGGTTCGTGCTGTTTTTGGTGCTTCATTTTCTATTCAAGAGCAATTACAAAGCCTCCGTTGAATTTCAGCTTGGTTGTTTCGGCAACATCAAGTGACGGGAAGTTTCCAACCCAAACCCGATAATACCGCTTGCCATCAACCCACCCTTCATTGACTCTGGCTGAGCCATATTTAGTTCGCATCTCTGCGGCGAGGCGATCGGCATTCGCCTTAACTGTAAAAGCTCCAACTTGCACAGCAAAACTACCTATATTGTAGCTCTTTGGTTGAGTATAAGTCACCCTGGTTGAGGAACTGCCATCGGCTTTGTAACCGAGAGCTTCGATAATTACCGGCGCGGTTCCATGTTCAACAACACCAGCTTCTTTGGCGGCAGAGTAAGAGAGATCAATAATTCGTCCAGCGATGAATGGACCGCGATCATTGACCCGAACAACGGTCTGCTGGCCAGTCGCCTTATTGGTTACCTTGACATAAACCCCCATTGGCAAGGTTTTATGGGCAGCTGTCATAGCGTACATATTGTAAGTTTCGCCATTGCTTGTTTTACGTCCATGAAACTTTTTACCATACCAACTGGCGTTACCTTCCTGGACAAAGCCGTTATGATCACGTAGCGGCTCGTAACGCTGACCGTTGACAATATATGGTTTCTGGTGCCCTTTTAGCTGTTGATCTTGTGGCGTGTCGACAACGCGCACATCATATGCCGGGGCACAAGCTATAGTTATACTTATCATCGTAATAATTATGGTTGTTTTTGCTATTTTTATCATCTACTAAACACTCCTTTAATTACATGCACTCTATAAATCATTACTATACTTTTATATATTCTATTAATGTATTGTATATTCTTATGTTTTTTATTATCATTTTTAATGCATATCTATTGCAATAATCGCAATACTTCGCATAGTCGTGGTATACCTATACGTCCTCCGGTCGCCTGTGTTTTTAGTGCGGCACAAGCAGCAGCAAAACGTACCGACTCACGGGTTGTCATTCCCTGCAATAAACCGTAAATGTAGCCACCATGAAATACATCGCCGCAACCGGTCGTATCCACAACATCTACAACAAAAGCCGGTTGGTGGAACATTTCTCCGCCCTGCTCAGCAGTCCAACTCCCCTGATCACCGCAAGTGACTGTAGCCGCAACAGCGCCATAAGCTAATAGACGATTCAGAACCTCAGATACAGACACATCGGCACAGAGTTGTCTGGCAAATTTTTCACTGACAACTACATGATCAATCAAAGGCAATAATTCAAGCGTTCGCTCACGCAAAGTGCCGCCATCAAGCACGGTAGTCACTCCATGCTTGCGCGCCAGCACAGCAGAAGCATAGGCAGCTTCAAAATGCAGCCCATCCAGATGCAAAACTTCAGCACTTTTGATTAATTCACTGTCAATCTCTGCGGCAGACAAAGGCAGCGCGGTACCACGATGCCAGAAGATAGTCCGTTTACCTGCTGCATCGACAGCGATAAAAGCCAGTTGGCTGGTCCCTTTCGGGTCAACATACAAAGCTGAACAGTCCACATCTTCAGCAAACAGACTGTCGCGTATACGCTCACCAAACAGGTCGCCACCAACCCTGCTGCAGATCGCTGTTTCAACTTCAAGTCGAGCCAACGTAACCAGGGCGGTGGCCACTGGCCCTCCGCCCTGAAAGGAAATGTCTAGCAATTCTGTTTTGTGATCAACCTGCGGATAATCATCCAGTGAGCCAATGATGTCATAAGCGCACTGACCAACTCCAACAACTCTATTTATACCCGCGTCCGGCATGATGTCCCGCTGCCCTACTCCTCAATTATGGTCATGGCACGAAACTTCTGGTACCGCTGCTCAACAAGTTCATCGCCAGACAATTTATTCAATTCATCAAGATGCTTTTGCAAATACTCCTTCATGTTCGCTGCTGCCAGTTGCGGATCATTGTGCGCCCCGCCGGCCGGTTCAGGAATCACATCATCAATGACACAACCGAGTTCAGCCACATCTTTAGCGGTCAGCTTCAACGCTTCGGCCGCCTGCGGCCCTTTGGTGCCATCACTCCAGAGAATGGCAGCACAGCCCTCTGGTGAGATAACTGCGTAAACCGAATATTCCATCATCAGAACCTTGTTACCGACGGCAATCGCCAGAGCGCCACCCGAGCCACCTTCACCAGTCACAGTAACAATCACCGGAACCTTCAGCGCTGCCATCTCCCGTAAATTACGGGCAATCGCTTCAGCTTGACCGCGCTCTTCAGCACCGATACCGGGAAAAGCAC
>JAUVAJ010000303.1 GCA_030591795.1 Desulfuromonadales bacterium
AGTCTGACAGGTTGGTACCGCAGCACCTTCCGGCAATCGACCCGCCTCTTTAGCGAACCAGCGGCTACCGTGTTTGGAACTGCTCCACATCTCCCACTGAGGATGATCGTAGCCCATGTGACATTGCTGGCAAGCGTGTGGATCCTGAGCTTCTTTTTTTGAAAAGCTGTGACGCGTATGGCACTCATCGCAAGAGTTGTTCTGATAACGATGTCCCTTGGCTAGTTGGTCCTTCTTCTGCTCCTCACTCTTGATCCCCATGTTATGGCAACCACCACAACCCCGACCGCCTTCCATCAACTCGTCCGGTTCCACGTGGGTAATCGGCATCGCATTCAAAGATGTCCAGCCGAAATTGTGTTTACCTTGCTTGAACTGGTTGAATTGATCCTCGTGACACTCAGCACAGACATGCTCATCGGGGAATGCCGCATCGGCCACATCAGCAGTGCTGGTGTGCGCTTCACCATGACAATCTGCACAGGAAATATCATTGTCAGCATGGGCGCTGACCCGCCAATCGGCTACTTGACCTGGGGTTATTTTACCATGACAGTCAACGCAGACATCGTCCCCGGCGAAGGCCAGACCGCACGTTAACAGTACTGCAAATATCGTCACAGAAATAATCTTCATAATAATGACCTCCTCAGGTTAAAGAAAAATTTGCAATTCTCTTTTTAACAGGTGATGCCCGCTTTCTGTTCAACGCGCATATTATTTATTGTATTTAATTAGAAAAACACAATAAACATAAATGTCAAGAGACTATAAAGTCTTTATTTTGATAAAATCACAGGAGTACATACATTCAGGCTGTTAACTTTGTTGTCAACTTGCCCTACAACTACGCGCATAAATTTCAACTCTGCATCACAATAATATGAAATCACTAATAAAATCCTGCTGGAATTTAATGGAACAGTGTTCTACTGTAGAGCTTACGGAGGGAGCATCGTAAAATTTTTGAGGTATGACAATGATTACTCTGATCAAAGCAGTCTACACTTGGCTTGAAAAAAACTTCTTTTATACCTTGACCCGCAAACTGGCTGGCAACTTCCTACTCCTGGCTCTAATTTTTTCAATTTCTATTTTTATCACCCATGAACATCATCAAACGATCAACCAGCTGGTTGCTGCTGACGGCACACCTGAGCTTGCGGCGAGTGTTGCCGCAGCATCAGATCTTTCCATGCAGAAGATGATCACACTGCATCTTTTCGGTGCTTTAGCCTTTTTCTGCCTGATCTTTTTTCTGCGCCATCTTATTGTTCGCCCGGTAAAAATGCTATTCAACATATTTGCCAATCTGGATTGGGCCAAGGGCGACCTCTCGGTCGAAGTACCGGCCATCTCGCACGATGAATTCAGACAATTAACTGAAAACTACAACACCTTCCTGGCTATGCTGAGAAATGTATTTCTTACACTCCGACAGCAGGGGGTCAATATAGCTGTCAATTCAGCCATCGTGGCGAGCAAGGTTTCCATCTCGGCCAAGCATGCCGAACAACAAAATAATCTGTCAGATGAAATCTTCACCAACACCCGTGACTCACTACAAGCTCTGAATGATGCCTCCAATAATGTCAGTAACATCTTCCAGTCAACTACCAACAATCTGGTAACGGCAAAGGGGAATATCAATGAATTAATCCAGACCCGTGACGATGTAAATGAAATGAGTGAAAAGGTCACCAAATTTGCTGAAAGCCTGAATGATATGAATACCGGCTCTCAGGATATCAAAAGCCTGGTCGACCTGATCAAGATGATATCGCATCGGACCAATCTGCTCTCCCTTAACGCTTCGATTGAAGCTGCCCGTGCCGGCGAGTCCGGCAAAGGTTTTGCCGTCGTCGCCCAGGAGATTCGTAAACTTTCAGAACAGGTCGGTGAGGCAAATGACAGGATATCAGAGCGGATCGGCATAATTCTTAACAACATCAAAGACTCATCTTCTGAAGCCGATGTTTTACGGGAAACAACTACCGCCAGTCGCGATGCACTCAATTCTACCTGTCGGCATTTTGAGGAAATGATCGCAAATTTCGAGGTCAGTTCAGGCCAGATTGAAGAAGTGACAACCGCTATTGGCCAGGTCAAATCTGCCAGTCAGATGGTTCATGAGAAGATGTCGACTATCACGGAATTAAACCGTGAAGTCACCATCATGATGGCTGATTCTGCCGACTGTTCAAATGACCTGAAATCTGAAACGGAAAAAATGCAGGAGCTTCTGGCCCGCTTTAAAACCGGTGAAGGCTATCTGGAGCACCTGATAGGTTCCGCGGCTGACTTCAGGGATCAGGTTCAGGAGCGTTTCGAAGATATGCTTGCACAACGTCGCATCAACATGTTCGACCGCAACTATCAACCGATTCCGGGGACTAACCCGGTCAAGTACAACACTGATTACGACGCAGTTTTTGAGAAGGAAATACAACCTCTGTACGATCGGATGGTTGCTGAACTGGATGGCAGCCTCTATTGTCTCTGTGTCGATGTTAACGGTTACGCCGGCACCCATAATAAATGTTTCTCACATGCGCTCACTGGTGATTACGCAACCGACCTGCTGCACAGCCGTGACAAGCGTATTTTTGATGACCCTACCGGCATTCGCAGCGCCCGCAACACCAACCCCTTCCTGCTGCAGACTTATGCCCGTGATACCGGAGAAGTGCTGAGCGATCTCGCGCTGCCGATCTTTATTAAAGATCAGCACTGGGGCGCTGTACGACTCGGATTCAACCCGAAAGTTTTACGCCAGGAAGAACGCGCCTGAATTTGTTACGCTCAGGTAACTCCCCCCATAAAAAAAGCGGGACGGCAAACATCGCCGACCCGCATGGAGGCTGAACTTTATTGGAACTTCGGTTCAGTGTTCTTCGGAATCCAACGGCAGATACCGCTCTGCCAGAGTGTACATCATCAAACAACCGGAAATCGCACCAGCAACAATTGCCAGCTCGGTTATTGATGGCGAATACTGCAGCAAACCATCAACCAGATCGGCAGTACCACGCCGCATACTGACGAGCTGACCAGCGATGACAAGGTCATACCGCATGAAGAAGATACCGAAGGTTGCAAACAGGCCGGCGGTCATCACGCCGCCCGGCGTCCTGGTCTTGCTGTTGAGGAGTAACGCTATCGGAATCAACATACCGATC
>JAUVAJ010000119.1 GCA_030591795.1 Desulfuromonadales bacterium
CGGTGACGGTGAGGGTAGAGGTGCTGCCCTTGACAATTGTACCGACGCTCCAGATGCCGGTAATGCTGTCGTATGTTGTCCCTGCCGGGGCAACGTGAGAGACATAAGTCAGGGCTGGCGGTAACAGGTCGTTGATTGTTACCCCTGTTGCGGGATGTGGCCCGTTATTGCCGACAATGATAGTGAAAACCACGTTGTCATTGATGAACGGTGTCAGCGTGTCGGCGGTTTTACTGACGTAAAGATCAGCCTGCTGGATGGTAACGCTCTGTGCTGCTGAATTGTTGCTGAGATCCGGGTCGATCGCTCCGGCAGCGGTGATAGACGCATTGTTGGTAATTGTTGTACCGCTGGTGCCACTGTCGACTGTTGCGTACAGCTCTAAGGTTGCGTTGTCCACTGCTGGATTACCGGTATAGTTAACGGTGCCGACAGTCCAGATACCGGTAGCGGAATCATAGCTGCCCTGACTGGTTGCTGTCGCCGCAGGAACCAGGGTCAGTCCCAATGGAATCAGGTCGGTGACTTCGATGGCGTCGACGCTGTTGCTGCCGTTGTTGGTCAGGGTGATGGTGAATTTGATGGTCTCCGCTTCATTGGGGACTTCGTTGTCTACCGTTTTGCTCAGGGCCAGATCTGATCCACCGACATAGACCGTTTTATTGGCGAAATTATTGCCGCTGTTCGGGTCGGGCTGGTCGGCTGCGGTAATCGAGACCTGGTTGTTGGCGACTGTGCCGCTGGCGGCGCTGACGGTTGAGGTCAGGACCAGTGTTTCCGATGCACCGGCGGCGAGTGAATTAACCGACCATTCACACTTGTTGGTGGCGAAGGAGCCGCTGGAAGCTGTGCCAGCATCGCAAGAGAACTGTGGCGGCAGCACATCTTTCACGGTGATTCCGGTCGCTGTTGTCGGGCCGTTATTGGTCAGTGTCAACAGGAACTGGGTCGTAGCACCGCTGGCCGGGTTATCGTCGTAACCGCTGTTCATCTCCTTGTTGATGCTCAAGTCGGCGCCGTTGATACTGACCGTAGTAGTGGAGCTGTTATTGGACGTATTATGGTCTTCCGGCTCGCTGGCGTTCAGCGAAGCGGTATTGAAAAACATTTCCGGATCAGTGTTTTTAAGATTGTAAGAGACGTTGATTGTTAAGGTTGCATTGTCTGCCGGATCGCCCGCTACGGCGAGATTGATTCCGCTCCAGAGGTGGGTTGCGGTACTATAGCTTCCTTCGCTGGCAGTATCTGAGACGTATGTATTCTGGCCGGGGAGTTGATCAAAAATTTCCACTCCGGTCACGGCTGTAGCACTGAGATTGGTTACGGTGATGGTGTAGACCAGGTTACCTGAGGTTGTTGTCGGGTTCGGATCGTCGACGGTTTTTTCGACCAGCAGGTCAATCGCGCGGACGGTGACTGCGGCTGTGGCGGTGTGGTTGTCGGTGTCAATATCAGCTTCGTTGTAACTTGTAATCGCTGCACTGTTCGTGAGTGTCTGCGCCGCAGTTCCTGAATCAACAGTCGTATTCAAGGTCAACGTGGCACTGGCTCCCGGGGCCAGGCTGCCGACAATCCACTGTCCGTTGCCGCTGGCATAGTTGCCCTGGCTGGTGGTGTCCGATGTGTATGTCAGTCCATTCGGCAGGCTGTCGGTCACCTGGATGCCGGTGGCTGTTGTCGAGACTGATGATGCATTGGTGACGGTTACGGCAAAGGTGACGGTGTCGCCGACATCCGGAGTTGCAGAGGCTGGGATTGTCACAACCTTGGAAATTGACAAGTCGATGCCACCGACTGTTAACTGGGCTGAATTGCTGTTATTCGTCGGGTCTGGATCGGCCTGGTCGGCGGCGGTGATGGCCGCACTATTGGTGATGGTTGTGCCATTGGTTACGCCTGCGTCCAGAGTAGCCGCCAATTGTAGCGTTACTGTCGTAGCCGGACTTGTGTAAGGGATGGTGTCTATCGTCCAGGTGCCGTTATCGCCCAGGTAATTCCAGTTCCCCTGATCTATTGTCGTGGCATCGACTGAACTCCAGATTGCAGCAGGTAGAATGTCGGTCAGTTCGATACCGGTTGCAGCAGAATCTCCGAAGTTCGTGATGCTAATGGTGAAATTGACAGTCTCCCCGCTGGTTGGCGTGGGATTATCAACGGTTTTAATGACTTCCAAGTCCGCTCCGGCAACTGAAATACTGACCGTCGAGGAATTGTTTCCCAAAATCGGATCGGGCTGTGCAGCAGAGGCTGTTGTTGCTGTGTTGTCGATTGTCTGGCCGAAGGTACCGGAATTGACCGTGACTTCGATAACCAGACTTTTGCTTTGTCCTACTGCCAGATTGCCAGCGAGCCAGAGTCCGCTAGCAGGATTGTAGGTGGTTCCAGCCGGGGCCGCGTTTGCACTGTAAGTGACATCGCTAGGGAGAAGGTCGTTAATCTGGATTCCGGAAGCGGCACTCGGGCCGTTGTTGGCAACGGTGATACTGTAGCTGATGGTGTCGCCTTCATTCGGCGTGCTGTTGTCGACTGTTTTGACAACGGCAATATCTGCGATCGGCAGGACCGAACTGGTATCGGTACGCGATTGGTTGGTCAGCGGTGTCGGCAGGGTCCCGTCAGCTTTGTCGATATAGGTAACGGTAATGATTTCGACCGGATCGGTTTGCAGGATCCCGTCATCGATTGCCGGGCTGGCGTCAACAGTTGGCAGGGGACCGACAAAAACTGCCGTGTCGGGGCCGGTCTCTGTCAAAACGACGGTTGATTCCGTGTCTCCGCTGGGCGCAGTGACTTGCACGAAGATCGTTTCAATTTCTGATTTCGAGGTGTTCAGGTCGCCATCTTCGACCTTCAGATAGATGGTGTTTCCCGCAAAGAATTCTGTCAGATCGCCACTGCCATCAGGGTTCTGGACGAAATCGATTGTGCCGGTGGTCGGTCTGACCCCGGAGGGCAGGACATAGTCCGAGGAGCCGTCGTAAAGGTTTGAGCCCGCCACCAGGTCGGCACTTAGGACCATGGCGTTGTTGGCGCTGCCGACGAAGTAACGGATGGTGGAGCTGTCGGTGAGCCCCAAGGTGTTTTTAAAGACAGTGTAGGGGATGAACCAGTCCAGAAAATAATCATCATCACCCCCGAAGGCGGTGGTCGGTCCGCCGCTGTTAGATGAGCCGAGGACACGGAAATTACTATTGTAGTTCAGGTTTTCCTGCCAGAGGATGATTTCAGCTTTATCGCCCGCATCACCCAGGGTGCCCTGGATTGTATTGCGAGCCAGGTACATGACGTCAGGGTTGCTGATACCATCAAGCATGATCATATATTCGTAATCATCGAGGTTCTGATTGGTGTCTGCCAAAAATCCCCAGCCGAACGGTTGGAGTGCACCACTGGCATCCTTGCGCGGGTCTTTATCAACCCGGATGCGGAAGTAGATGAAATTGCCGTCGCTGTAGAGGTAGGCAGCGGAACTGGTAGCATCACCGACAATGTCGCGTGCGTCATTGCCCTGCGCATCAGACTGAGGGTCGGCTAACTGGTCGGAACCTTGGTAGAGAGGGTGCCAGTCACCATCGGTCGGCCAGGCCCAGGTATTCGCCGTTGGCAACAGGATGAATGCGCACAACAGGAAGAGAAATGTTGAAAAAATCTTTATATGTTTTTTGAATTTCGTATTTTTCATTGACTGAATGGCCTGTGTGCTGTGCTTCTTATTGTTTTGACAATAGAAGGCTCTGGTGACATTTTTTTGACATTTAAGTGTGTAGATTTTGCACACTTCGATAAAAAACACCTGCCTGGATGCCTGAGCAGGTGCTTCGTCTTTGGAATTCCGTATTGCATTACGGTTGATCCAGGCGGTGGCACGTCTCTTCGGCAGTCAGGCGTTTCTAAAAACCTATTGATTTCAGACCCTTGACTTTGCGTCCCAGTTCTTTCCGGGGGTGCTCTTATCGGAGAGGCTGTTTATTCATTAGATTTAATTGGTCTCTTTAATTGTTTCCTTTTGATTTTACTGGGTTTATTTAATTATTCGGGGCTAATGAAAGCAAGAATCACACCAGTTTTCTGATATTGACAACTATTTATTTCTTTTTCAGGAAGGGTTGTTTTTTTTGAAGTTTTTGACTGGGAAAAGGGGAAGAAAAAAACCCGCCGGGAAAACCGGCGGGGCCATTTTATTGCAATTTATTGAATTGGATCTATTCGCAAAGATCGATTTTAATATCCCAGTTTTTAATCCGCATAGTGCCATTCTCAGCAAGATTCTGCTGCATTTTGTAGGCACGATCAAACAACTGTGGCTCGTGGCCAACGCCACGGGCGAGACAATCTTTGGAAGCCATTTCCAGGTAATCGTTCAGGATTGGCTTGTACTCAGGGTGACCACATTTCTCGATGATCAGTTTTGCACGTTCTTTTGGTGCTACACCGCGCAAGTCAGCCAATCCCTGCTCAGTGACCAGAACATCAAGATCATGCTCAGTATGGTCAACGTGAGGAGCTTTTGGAACCACACAGGTGATACCATGTGGATCGGTCTTGCTTGGGCGGGTTGATGGTGAGTGCATGATCTTCAGGTAACCGTTACGCAGGTAGTCACCGGAGCCGCCGAGGCCATTGATCATCCGGGTACCGCCGACCAATGTGGAGTTGGCGTGTGCGTAGATGTCAAATTCAACCGGAGTGTTCATGGCGATACACCCGAGACGGCGAATCGGCTCCGGAGAGTTGGAAATCGACAGTGGCCGTAGAACGATCTTGTCAAAATACTTATCCCAATTGTCGAAGAAACGTGGGAAACCAGGATCTTCGGACAGGGAAAGTGAACAAGCAGAAGCAAAGTTCAATTTGCCAGAGTCGAAAAAGTCAAGCATGGTGTCCTGCAAAACCTCGGTGAAAACGCTGAGATTGGTAAAAGGACCATTGGCTAGACCGCCAACAACAGCATTGGCGATAGAACCAACGCCTGATTGCAGTGGCAGCAAGTTTTCAGGAAGACGACCCATTTTAACTTCATGGGCAAAGAATTCCATGAGGTGACCGGCAATTGCGTCAGAAGTATCATCACTACCGGCAAAGGCACGACCTTTATCGCGATGTTTTGATTCTACAATCGCGACGATTTTATCTGGATCACATGGGACATATGGGGTACCGATGCGGGTGTGGGCTTCGGTGATCAAGAAGGGAGCACGATTTGGTGGCTTCTGCTGCATGTGAATATCGTGTATTCCTTCGAACGAAGGCTGCCCAGTGTTAACTTCAATGATGATCTTGTCGCACAGGTTAAGTGCTTCAGCGACAACACCACATGATGAAGTCAGAACCAGACCACATTCTTCATTGATTGCTGAAACTTCTATAATACCAACATCGTAGCGACCATTTTCGGTGTAAAAGCCGTAGCTCATATCCTGAGCGTATAAGCCAAGGTGCTTATCGCCCATGCGGATACGACCAGCGTTGATCCCTTTGGCAATGTTTTTACCGGTTTGATAAGGCCAGCGACGGTCGATCATGTCGAGGGTAGCCCAACGATCTTCTGTTTCGGCACCAACTGATGCACCGATAAAGAGGTTGAACTTCATTTTGCCCTGCAGATTGTTGGCTTCTACATGATCTGCCAGTGCAATAGGAACCGCTTTTGGATAACCAGCTGGAGTAAATCCAGACCACATAAGATTTTGGCCATCCTTAAAGTACTGGATGCAATCTTCAGCTTTGACTACCTTGCTGAGCAAGGACTTGCGACGTACACGACTCTCAAGTGTTCCGAAATCGGACATTCTCTACTCCTCCTGTAAATGATTCAGTGGTACTTTTGTACCACTTTGAATACGCTGTTAAAACAGCAGTTAGAAATGACTTTATGAAACCATGAAAAGCTTATTTTAGTAGTAATACCAACTTGTTTAATGACTTATTTAACGAGTTGAAAGACCACCATAAAGGTCTTTAAATCGGTAATAAAAGAACAGCGTTTCTTATATAATGTTGCGATCAATCAAGTCAAGGGAAAATGCGGATGAAAGGATTAAATTATCATTTCTGGTAATCAGATAATTGGCATAAAAAAACCGGAATCACTGACACAGAAAATCCCGGTTTTAGGAGCCTGTCGGACTATCCATGACC
>JAUVAJ010000215.1 GCA_030591795.1 Desulfuromonadales bacterium
CCACCCAGCAGCGAATATTTGCTATTGGAAGCCCAGCCAGCCAGAACGATGCCGTAAACGCCAAGCCCGGCCATGGCAAACACAAAGATGATACCGATATTCAGATCAGCTATCTGCTGCGGGATGATGTAACCACCGATTTCGATATTCGGGCCGAAAGGTACGACCGCAATCGTGATCAGGGCAGGAACCAGAATCATCACTGGAGCCATGACAAACGAAAACTTGCTCGCTTCCGACGGAATAATATCTTCCTTGAAGAACAGTTTCAGGCCATCAGCAATCGGCTGCAACAGACCGTGCCAGCCAGTCTCCATCGGTCCGAGCCGGGTCTGCATGTGCCCAATTATCTTACGTTCCCACCAGGTTGCGTACGCTACGATCCCCATCAGCACACTGAAAACAATGACAATCTTCAGCAGCATGACAATTACAAAGATCAGCGGGGCGTTAGAGAAGCTAAGCATTACTGGATCCATGTTCATCCTCTTTCTTTTCTGTTTATAGCAGAGCCCGATTCAGGGCTTCTAATCAAATAAGCGAAAGTTTACTTGCCAACCTGTACCGGAATCGCCGCGGCACCTTTGTACAGACTGTTCAAACGTGCATCCGAAAAGTGATAAGGCGCAAACAGCACCCCTTTCGGCAGACGCTTGTCAACTTTAGCTTTCAATTTCAGTTCGACACCATCGGCCTTGATGCTGACTACCGTTTCGTCAATGATCTCCAACTCCTTGGCATCCTCAAAACTGAATTCAACATACGCCTCACCAACAACCGCCTGTGGTCCAGTAGCTCTGGTCGACATGGTGCCGCTATGATACAACGCGCTGCCGGTCAGCAGAACGAAGTCGCCGGTAATCGGTTTGTTACCGGCAACCGCAACCACGGTCTTCTGCTTGATCTCCAGAGTTTCACCACCCCAAACGGCACCTTGCGGCCCGATCTGAGCGTAGTCGATTCCGGTATAACCGGCTTCATCGGCCAACGCTGAAAAGACAGCTGCCGGATTGGTGAAGCTGACCGTCTCGCCAAGACTTGCAGCGAGTTGCGCCAGGATGTCGTAATCGGTTTTGGCCTCACCCGGACTGGATACACCGGCACGCAGCATCTGGATGCGACGCTCAGCATTAGTGAATGTGCCGCTCTTTTCAGCAAACGATGCCGCTGGCAGAACCACGTCAGCCATCTCGGCAGTCGGTGAGAGAAACAGATCCTGAACCACGACAAAATCAACACCGGAAAGAGCCTTTTCGACCTTACTGCGGTCCGGATAGGAAGTTAGCGGATCTTCGCCGACTATATACAGCGCCGAGAGTTTACCTTCAGCAGCCGCATCAAGCATCTGCTGAGCACCAAGCCCGCCATCACCCGGAAGAATACCCAGATCTATGGCGCCCTGACTGTTGGCTTTTTCACCGCAGAGGTAGAGACCACTCTGCTCCTTGCCGACGTTGCCGGAAAGAATGGCGAGGTTAGCCGCGGCGATGGCGATCTCTTTGCTTTGAGCTATATACGGTAACCCGTAGGCAAGCAGAATAGCGCTCCGCTTGGCTCCAGCCAACGCCTTGGCAGCTGCGCGAATTTCTTCGGCCGACACGCCGGTTGTCTTGGCAACCTTCTCCGGAGTGTACTCGGCCAACGCCTTCTTGAGTGCGTCGAGCCCTTCAACACCGTCAGTGACGGCCGAACCATCATCGAGCAGCGCCTGGCTCATGGCATTCAGTACATTGACTTCGAGACCCGGCTTGTGCAACAGGGTTTTAGCCCCCGGAAGCTTGTCAAATTTACCTTTTTTATCGCCTACAATAAACAACTCGGCCTGGTTGCGCTTGACCGTCTGGTTGACGACCATACCGAATACCGGATGGGTTTCGTAAAAATCGGAACGGATCGACAGCACCACGTCGGCTTCTTCAACCTGCGGGAAGGTTCCGGTCGAAGCGTTTATGCCGAGGGTCGCCTGCAGCCCTTCGGTCAGGCCCTTGTAGCACTCACCGCCGGAGTGATCGAGATTGGCAGTACCGAGTCGCTTGGCGAGGTTCTTCAGCAGAAAGAACTCTTCGTTGGTCAAACGCGCACCGGACAGAATACCGACACCCTTGTCGGCCTGGGCTTTTTTCAGGCCAGCGCTGACCGTGGCTAAAGCTTCATCCCACTCCACTTCAACCAGTTGCTCACCCTTCTTGACCAGCGGCTTGGTCAAACGATCATCACTGTTGATAAAGGAATAACCGAAACGACCGCGAACACAGAGATTACCGTCGTTGACGCCGTTTTTGTCGTTGAAGCGAATCGTTTCAACCTTGTCATTCAACACGCCAAAGGTCACGGTGCAGCCGTTGCCACAGTAACCACAGACTGAGTCGACTTCTTTAAGCTGCCAGGGGCGAGCCTTGAACTTGAATGGCCGTGGCAGAATAGCGCCGACCGGACACATGGAGACACATTGACCACAGAATTCGCAATCGAGGCCACGGTCGAAAGCGGTAGCAATTTTGGTTTCGAAGCCACGATTGATGAAGGAGTAGGAGCCGTAGCCGACAATCTCGTCACAGACCCGAACACACTTACCGCAGAGCACACAACGGTTCATGTTGCGTTCAATCAGCGGGTTGATTTCATCAGTCGGCAGATCAAACTTCTCACCTTGAAAACGGTTAGTGACAACTTCGTATTCATAGGTCAGATCCTGCAGGTCACATTCACCACCCTTATCACAGATTGGGCATTCGATAACATGATTGACCAGTAGAAACTCCAGTACCGTTTTGCGGACCTTGCGGATCTCGTCGGAGGTTGAAGTCACAACCATCCCTTCGGTGACCGGAGTGGTGCAGGCCGGGATCAATCGACCCTTCATCTGCTCAACTTCTACCAGGCAGACGCGACAGGCGCCGTAGGGGAGAAGCTTCTTGGCGTAACAAAGTACCGGAATATCAACCCCGGCTTCCTTTGCCGCCTCGTAAATAGTGGCTGTCTTGCTGACTGTAATCTGCTTACCGTCAATCGTCAGATTAACCATCGTGTCCTCTTTATTGATAAATAACTGCGTAAAAGTTGTGTGCTACTCGATCGCCATGAACGGACAGGCATCGTAACAGGAGGTGCACTCGGTGCACTTTTCCAGATCGATGACGGCAAGTGTGCCTTTTTCCCATTCAATCGCGTCGACCGGGCAGACCTTGAAACAGAGTCCGCATTTCTTACATTTCTCATCAATAACCGTGTATTTAAGCAACGGCTTGCAGGCGTGTGAAGGACATTCCTTGTCCTTGATGTGCGCCTCGTACTCATGGCGGAAATAACGCAGAGTCGACAGAACCGGATTCGGTGCCGTCTGCCCAAGACCACAGAGCGAACTCTTCTTGATATCGTACGCCATGTCTTCAAGCAGCTCGAGATCCCCTTCACGGCCTTCACCCTGGGTGATCCGCTCAAGAATTTCGAGCATGATCTTCAGGCCGATCCGGCAGGGAATACACTTGCCACACGATTCGACCCGGGTAAAGTTGAGGAAAAAACGGGCGATATCAACCATGCAGGTCGTCTCGTCCATAACCACCAGACCACCCGAGCCCATCATCGCTCCGGCCTTGATCAGGGAGTCATAATCAACTTCAGCATCGAGCGCTTCGGCCGGCAGACAACCACCGGATGGACCACCCGCCTGCACCGCCTTGAACTTGCGGTTTTTATGTATACCGCCACAGACGTCGTAGATGACTTCCTTCATCGTCGTGCCGGCCGGAACCTCGACCAGACCGGTATGCTTGACCTTGCCGGTCAGAGCGAAGATCTTGGTCCCCTTGGTCCCTTCGGTACCGATACTGTTGAACCAGTCGGCGCCGTTGTAGAAAATATAGGAAATATTGGCGAAAGTCTCGACGTTGTTGATGTTGGTCGGATGACCCCAGAGACCCTTGACGGCCGGAAACGGTGGCCGTGGGCGTGACATGCCACGCTCGCCTTCGATCGAGGCCATCAGGGCGGTCTCCTCGCCACAGACGAAAGCACCGGCGCCAGCCTTGATCTTCATGTCGAAGGCAAAGCCGAGACCCATACAGTCTTTGCCGAGGTAACCTTTTTCATAGCAAGTATCGATCGCTTGCTGCAGACGTTTGATCGCCAATGGATACTCAGCCCGGCAATAAACATAGCCGAAACTGCAGCCGATGGCATAAGCGGCAATCATCATCCCTTCAATAACACCGTAGGG
>JAUVAJ010000128.1 GCA_030591795.1 Desulfuromonadales bacterium
CGGTCACCACTGCCGACCTGGGATTTACGGTCTGCCGCCTGTTCAGCCTGCTGCTCGGCCAGCATCATATCATAAAGCCGCGACTGCAGAACCTTCATCGCCTTGGCCCGGTTTTTATGTTGTGATTTTTCATCCTGACAGGAGACGACCAGCCCGGTCGGAAGATGGGTCAGGCGGATTGCCGATTCGGTCTTGTTGACATGCTGACCACCGGCTCCGGAGGCGCGGAAGAGATCTACCCGCAAATCGCCCGGATCGATGTTGACCTCAACATCGTCAACCTCCGGCAGTACCGCTACTGTGCAGGCAGAAGTGTGAATACGCCCCTGTGATTCGGTTTCCGGCACCCGTTGCACCCGGTGGACACCACTTTCGAATTTAAGCCGGGAATAGACTTTTTTGCCACTGATCAGGGCAATTACTTCCTTGACCCCGCCCGCTTCTGATTCGGACATACTGATCAACTCAATCTTCCAGCCATTGCCGTCAGCATAGCGACTGTACATCCGGAACAGATCGCCGGCAAACAGCGCCGCCTCATCACCGCCGGTCCCGGCACGAATCTCAAGGATAATATTTTTCCCATCGTTCGGGTCCGTCGGTCGCATCAGCTGTTTCAGTTGTTCAACCAGCTTGGCCAGTTGCTCTTCAAGTGCCGGCAACTCTGCCTTGGCGATCTCGCCCAGATCAGGGTCCTGCAGCAGTTCGCGGTTGCCGACAATTTCTGCTTCAACCTGGCGGTACGCAGCGTAGGTTTCGACCACTCCGGATAGTTCCGAGTGTTCCTTGGTCAGTGACCGGTACTTTTCCTGGTCGGCAATGGTCTTCGGGTCGGACAGCAACCCTTCAACCTCACGGAAACGATCAACTACTTCTTCAAGTTTTTCGATGTTATGCATGAGTCAAGCCGGAATAATTAAGGCCCCGCAGCAATACGGAGCCAGTGTAAGTTTAAAGCTCGGAAAATTCCTGACGAACCTCGGTGATGGCACCGCAGGTCATCTGCCCTTCCGGACACGGCCCGTCAACACAGCCGGGACCCGCTTTGGCAAACAACATAGGCGCAACCGAACGAGCCTGGCGCAACATCTCTTTGGCCATCAACTGAATTTCCCATTGCGCTCTGCGACAGCAACGCAACAGAAAGAAATGCCGCAATTCGCGGGCATTCATAGTAATCACTATTTTGGTTGTTGCCGCATTCGGCAACAGAAAACGGGCATCCTCAGCCGGAATTCCAGCCTCGATCATCTCGCGGTACAGCTCATGAATTCCATCCAGCATCGCCTCGAAACGGCTGGCCAATTCCGGTGCATCTGCCAGAGATGGCGGCGTAACCGCCTCAAAACGATCACTGTGCGACACATAACGCTGACTCTGTTGCGAAAAAGAAGCGAGACGATGCCGTACCAGTTGATGTGAGCAGGCGCGGCTGATCCCCTCAACGCCGAAGGTGAACACGGCATGTTCGAGAACAGAAAGATGCCCCAGTTCGAGAATTTTCCGCAGCAAGGTCTCCTGCTCGGACTGCTCTCTCGCCATCAGGTTTTCGATGGTCGAGGCCGAATAACAGAGACGTGCCGCAGCGGCAACGACCTTTTCCGGTTCGGGGGTATGAGTCAGCAACTGAACACGCATCGGCATCTTCCGGGTCCTGTTACGAATCCCGGAGAATCCGGGAGAAAAGAAATATGGCTGATGAAAAACCCCGTCTGCGGCGTTGCCTTTGCTCTCGTCACGGCAACATAGCTATCGCTACGTCGCGCTTCTCGATCTAAAGGCGCCTTACATCCAGGCATTTTTGATCAGCCGAAAAAACCGCGCTTATCAATAAAAAAGAAACGGCCCCGCAAGGCCGTTTCCGACTGATTATTTACGGTCGTATTTCTTGCGGAAACGCTCGATCCGGCCAGCAGTATCAATCAATTTCTGTGTGCCGGTGAAAAACGGATGGCAAGAAGAACAGATTTCTGTGCTGACCTCACCGCCGCGGGTGGAGCGGGTTTCAAAACTGTTGCCACAGTGACATTTAACAGTTACAGCTTCGTACTTCGGGTGAATGCCTTCTTTCATACTCTTGACTCCTTAAAAGTGGCCTGGCGGGTACAGACCTGATTAATATCTATCGTGAAACGATTATTTTTATCACGTCTAAAGACCCCACGCAAGGTTCTTCTTGCGGTTATCTTTACTGATTCATGCTTTCGAAAAATTCAGCATTGGTCTTCGTGTCACAGAGCTTGTCGAGCAGAAACTCCATACTGTCTACCGGCTTCATGCTCGACAGCACTTTACGCAACAACCAGATCCGCTGCAGGCTGGTCTCATCCATCAGCAACTCTTCGCGCCTGGTGCCCGACTTATTAATATCAATCGCCGGGAACATTCGCTTCTCAACCAGACGCCGATCAAGCTGCAATTCGGAATTGCCGGTCCCTTTAAATTCCTCAAAAATAACCTCGTCCATCTTGCTGCCGGTGTCGACCAAAGCGGTAGCAATAATAGTCAGGCTGCCACCCTCTTCAATATTCCGGGCTGCGCCGAAGAACCGCTTCGGTTTGTGCAGGGCGTTCGAATCAACACCACCGGACAGAATCTTGCCGCTCGGCGGTACAACCGTATTATAAGCCCTTGCCAGACGGGTGATCGAATCGAGTAGAATGACAACGTCACGCTTGTGCTCAACCAGACGCCTCGCCTTCTCGATAACCATTTCTGCCACTTGGACGTGCCTGGTTGCCGGTTCGTCGAAAGTCGACGATATAACCTCACCTTTGACGCTGCGCTGCATATCGGTCACCTCTTCCGGACGCTCATCAATCAGCAACACAATAAGGTAGACCTCAGGGTGGTTGGTCGAAATGGAATTGGCAATGTTCTGTAGCAACATCGTCTTGCCGGTCCGCGGTGGCGCGACAATAAGCGCACGCTGGCCCTTGCCGACCGGGGCGATCAGATCGATGACCCGGGCCGACATGTTGTCCGGATCGGTCTCCAGAATCAGCCGCTGATCAGGATAAAGCGGGGTCAGATTGTCAAACAGGGTCTTGTCGCGCGCAACAGCCGGGTTTTCAAAGTTAACCTCAGCGACCTTGAGCAGGGCAAAATAACGTTCACCTTCTTTCGGCGGACGAATCTGGCCGGCCACGGTATCACCGGTACGCAGAGTGAAACGACGAATCTGGGATGGCGACACATAGATATCGTCCGGACCAGGCAGATAATTGGCATCTGGTGCCCGCAGGAAACCGAAGCCATCCGGCAGGATCTCCAGGACCCCCTCACCGAATATCGCACCGTTTTTCTCCGAAGTCACATTCAGGATGGCAAAAACCAGATCCTGTTTGCGCATCCCTGATGCATTCTCAACACCCAGATCCTTGGCGATAGCCGCCAGTTCAGTCGCTTTCTTCTCTTTAAGCTCTTTCAGATTCATTACTGTCCCTTAAGGCATGACCGTCGCAAATGACAATCAAAAATTGCGGATGCGTCACAGAGCATCCAAGGCTGTCGACAGAGCCGATTGATCAATAACACACCGGGCAGATCTGTCTTTTTTGTTTGAATTATTTATCAATAAACAATGAAATTAATTATTTCGGAAGAATTTCAGGATTTTTACAAATATTTCCGCACCGATGTCGGCACGTAGTTTTTAAGCGCTTATGTCAGTTATCCCTGCAACAGAATTTAACGCTGGATTATATAAACTATATCGTCGATAGGAATCGGGTCTGTGCCCCAATGATTGATTTGAATTGAAATAGACGTGTTTAGTAGACAGTTTGCTATTTACATCCTTCCTGCTGCGTTGTCAATCAGTTTTGTGCTGTAACCACAAAAAAACCCTCAATCACGAGTGAATTGCCGAGAATATTTCAAAAAACACCTGTCGTGCAATGAAGCCTACTTCATTTGCTGCACGATCCGGTCAATCATCTGACTGAACGGTTTCGGTATGTTTTTGTCAACCAACATTGCCGCATCCGGCTCTCTCAATGTGCGCCGTAGCCCGGTCAAACTGATCGACTTGATCCGGATCGTTTCAGCTCGATTCCAGTAAGACTCGGTAAAATCCGGGTAATCAAGTCGCAACAAAACTGCATCAGGCGCCATACTGAGTTGCCAGAGAACCCGGCCAGTCGGATCGACAATCGATGCAGTGTAAAGCAGCGAACTGTAATCAGCCGTCAGGTAATCCAGCCGCATACTGTAAGAGCTCCAGCGTTTCTCCTGCCGCTTGATCCCATGAACAACCACAACCAGCACCGCATCAGCAACCGCTTCATCTGCCAGCTGTGAACTCCCCTGCGGGCTGAACGAATATCTAATTTTGGTTGCCGCAGCCTCACCAATCACTTCCTGTCCGGCCAGCAGTCGCGTGCGAATCTCCTGCGGATCGCCAGCTAACGGCCGCACATCAAAATGACGGCCTTGCTTACGCAATTTGTCGACCAGCTTCTGCTGAATAGCAGGAGTGGAGAGGTTCAGCAAAGAGATAAGACCGTCCCGGGAATAGTAATTGATCGATTCCGTATCGATCAGAACCGGTAGAACACCGAGGGTTTTGACCTGTTGTTTATATTCTTCTGGCGACACAGTGTATAGCTTACTCGCTACACATCCGGACAGCATCAGACAGCAGATTATGTACACAAAATTTTTCATTTCATAGTTCCTCGTCTTGGAATGACTACCATTATACCCGATCAATCGACGATGGTGTGCGCGGAATCCGGGAAAAATCGAAGTTATCTACCGCCCACGCCAGAACATCTTGCGGGAGCATCTGTTCACTTTGCTCCGGCAACACCTGATTCAAAAGACGCATTGCCCGCAGAATGGGAGCAACTTTGCCTATCTCCCCATCCAATCCAGTCAGACCGTGGCGCTTGCTCAGTTTTTTACCATCCGGGCCGAGGGCAAGCGGCAGATGAACATAATCCGGCGGCGACTGGCCAAGACAGGCATGCAGGTATATCTGTCGAACAGTAGAACCGAGTAGATCAGCACCACGTACGACTTGGGTCACCCCGGCCGCATGATCATCAACAACAACCGCAAGTTGATAAGCGTACGTGCCATCAGCCCGTTTTAATATAAAGTCACCTACAGCGTTAGCCAAATGCTGCTCGGTCTGACCGAACACTGCATCATGAAAACAGAACAACTGCTCTGGAACCTGCAGGCGCAGAGTCCGGGGTTGACGACCGGGCGGCAACCCGTCACGACACGTTCCGGGATAACGCGGCCCCTCTTCGCCATGCTGCGGTGCACTGGCCAGGATCTCCTTGCGACTGCAGCCACAAATGTAGACCAGCTTCTCCTCCCGAAGTTGATCAAGTGCCGCCTCATAAGCAGCAAAACGCGCACTCTGGTAAACCACCGGTCCATCCCATTCAAAACCGAACGCCTCAAGATCACGCAGAATACTGTCAGCCGAACCGGGCACCACCCGGGGAGCATCAAGATCCTCTACTCGCATCAACCACTTACCGCCCGCCTGACGGGCCAGGCAATAACTGCCGACAGCTGCCACCAAAGAACCAAAATGCAATGGTCCGGTTGGGCTCGGCGCGAATCGGCCGACCGGAGGTTTGTGTTGATCTATGTTGGGGGAAGATATATGCATGACTTCAGATGATGCCTTTAGTGTGATGGAGTGTCAAGATTTGGGCGTATGACTAATGGTATTAACCAATTCCATTTATTAATCAAAGCCGTCGGGTTCCTCCTTCGCCAAGGCTTCGGCGGACAAGCCCGGCCCGACAGCCGTGTTCATTTTCTTTGTAGAGCCGCAAAGAAAACGAACCAAAAGAAACGGCTCACTTGACCCTCCGTCGCTCTACGAGCTATCAGTCTACGCTAAAGCTACGACGGACATGTGGCGGACAAGCAGTGGGCACTTC
>JAUVAJ010000068.1 GCA_030591795.1 Desulfuromonadales bacterium
AATGCCCCTTGCTGGAAAACTTGATTCAGGTTTTATGCCTAACGAAGACAAGGGACAGTTTATTATAACCCTGAAAACCCCCTTGGGTTCATCCATCGAATACACTAATGACCGTCTTGTTGAAGTTGAAAAAGTGCTTAAATCGCACCCGGATACAATTGCCTCCTATCTTTCATCCATTGGAACTGATACGACGGGACAGGTTTCAAAAGGGCAGATATCTGTGCGTATGACACCACTGTCCGAGCGTTCAATCAAGCAGTATGATTTGATTCCAATTTTGCGCAAAGAGCTGGCTCTGATTCCCGGGGTGCAAGCCTTCCCCTCTCCAGTTTCTGTAATTGGCGGCCAGCGCGGAGAGCCACTTCAGTTCATGTTGACTGGCCCGCAACTTGGGAATGTTGCAGAACTATCCCATAGGTTGAATAAAAAGTTGGCTACAATCTCAGAGCTTGGCCAGGTAGATCTTGATTTGCAGCTTAACTTGCCACAGGTGAAGCTTGTTGTTGATCGCACCCGGATTGCAGACTTGGAATTATCACCCCATGATGTTGCCACGGCAGTCAACGCCATCGTCGGTGGAATTGATATAGCCAAATACAATGACGATCCTGGTGACGGTGAGCGCTATGACATTCGGCTAAAAGCTGCCGAGGGCAAGATCACGACCATCCAGGACCTACGACGTATTTACCTACGTGCTAGAAGTGGCGATTTGGTTCGACTGGATACTGTGGCCCATTTTGAAAAAGTTCTCGGCCCAGCAGTTATTTCCAAGTACGATCTGCAATATTCTGCTGAGTTTTTTGCCACCCCAGAAATTGGATTGGGGACTGCTGTAGAGCATGTCTTGACGGCGGCGGAAGAATTATTGCCCCTTGGTTATGCCATTAAGCTGACGGGCCGGGCAGAAGAATTTAGTAAAACAATTAACTACATTAGTTTTACATTTTTCATGGCCATCATTCTGGTTTACATGGTGCTGGCCAGCCAATTTAACTCATTTCTCCAACCCATTATCATTATGGTTGCTCAACCTCTGGCGATTATTGGCGGTATTGGCGGGTTATGGTTGTTTAGTGAGGGTTTGAATATTTTTTCCATGGTGGGGTTGGTACTGCTTATGGGACTGGTGGCTAAAAACTCCATCCTTCTGGTTGACCTTACCAATCAGCTTCGTGCTGAAGGGGAAGGCGTTTATGAAGCATTAAGTAAAGCCTGTCCTCTAAGGCTCAGGCCAGTCCTCATGACTTCTTTTACAGTTATCCTAGCCATGCTGCCCGCAGCTTTTGGTTACGGTGCCGGAGCCGACTCAAACGGGCCGCTGGCTGTAGCAATAATTGGCGGTATGATCAGCTCTACCATGCTGACACTAGTGGTAATCCCGGCGGTATATTCCTTGGTTGAAGGAGGAAAAGTAAGATTTCAATCATGGAAAACCTCAGGCTTCCCCATCAAAAGGAAGAAACAGTGATGAGAAAATATATACTCATAGTATTTATTGGAATGGTTTCCACCGTTCTTTCTGGAGGTGCTTTTGCCGAATCACTGGAAGAGGCTTGGAGCATCGGATTGCAAGTTGATCACACCATTAAAGCTGCGGAACAAGATACTATTTCTGTGCAAGCAAACCTCGATGCGGCAAAAGGAGCCAGACTGCCCACCGTGAATGTCGGGGCAGGTTATCGTGTACTTGATAATGAACCTGTGTCACTTGCGGGAGCTACCCAGTTCAGCACAGCAGACGATACATCTCTTTCCTATCACGCCATGGCCAGTCTGCCGATCTACACTCACTTCCAGATTAGTTCAACAATTGATGCCGCCGCAGCAGTAGTCTCAGCCAGTAAATTTACCGAACAATCAGTAAGCCAATCAATCAAACTCAAAATCGCCGAGGCTTACGTTACTGTCTTACTCCGAATGCGGCAGGTTGAAGTGGCCGGCAGCCAAGAGCAGAGCTTATCAGCTCATGCAGTTGATGTACAAAACCTGTATGACGAAGGCATGGTTCCGTTTAACGACCTTCTGGCGGCTAAAGTAGCACTCGCTAACGCTCAACAGACAACACTGCAAGCTCAAAATAGCTTGGATGTTGCAAAGTCTCATTATAATAGGTTTCTTGGCCGTTCTCTTGATCACAAATTCGAGCTTGATGAAATCCCTCTGGTCTTTCCGGATGTTGGACTTGATAACTTAACGGCCGACGCTCTAAAAACGCGATCTGAACTTGATAGTCTAAAAAATCAAGTAGAGGCACTTACTTGGCAGGCAAAAGCAGAAAAAGCCGTCAGCGGTCCAAAACTAGAACTTGTTGGAGGGTATGATTACAATGAAAACTCTCACCAACTACACGAAGGTGTTTGGCAGGCTATGGCTAGAGTATCTTGGGATATTTTTGATGGTAATATTGCTAAAAACAGAGGAGTCGTTTTTAGTGCTAAATCTAGTGCGGCTACTGAAAAACTGAATGAGCTAAGGGCCATAATACGACTGCAAGTTCGCCAGTCTTGGCTCGATATAGATGAAAGCCGCAAGAGAATAGCTGTAGCGGAGACGGCACTTGATCAATCAGATGAAAATCTCAATGTGACCCGAAATCGTTACCGGGAAGGAATTGGCACTAATACCGAAGTCCTTGATGCTGAAAGCATGAGAACTGTGAGTCACGTTCGATACGATACCGCGGTTCACGATGCAGCACTTGCAATTATTCGTCTACACTACGCTGTGGGAGATTTATAAAAATGGGTGCAGTTAAACAAAAAACAAAAAAAGAAATATTGGCCAAAGCAATACCTCTCTTTGCCCAAAGTGGTTATGACGGGGTAAGTATGCGCCAGATTGCCCTTGTGGTAGGGATAAAAGCCAGTTCACTCTACCACCATTTCCCCGATAAGCAGACTTTGTATATTGAAGCACTGCGCCAAAAATTTACAAAATACACTGACTTTATTAGCGAAGCCTTCGGTGAAGAGGATAGCCCAAAGAACCGTATCCGTTTTTTGATTCGCAGCTTATGTATTTTTACAAATGAAGACAATAACTTAAGTCGGCTAATGCAAAGAGAAATTATGGATGGTGACGAAAAGCGTTTGCAATTCATTGTTGACAATGTATTCGGTGGTTTTTTTAAGGATGTGAATGAACTATGTCTACAGCTTGAGCCTGATAGTGATCCACATTTGCTTACCATGTCTATTATTGGCCTAATCGCTTATCATTTTCAAACCACTACTCTTCGTCCATTTTTGCCCGGACATAAATCTTCACATAATGATTCTGAAGTGATAGCCGATCATATCTTTTCTTTGTTAGAAAAAAGGTGGGAATAGATTGTACCTATCCCTATTTCAGGGCTGATGTAAACGAGAAAAGCACCTTGTTCTCAAAGTGGTCTCGTTGATCCTGCAATCCCCCTCCAGGCAGCAGATTCCCATAAACCTACATAAATAAGACGTTCCCAATCTATCTGAATCTAATTAAACAATCAAATTTCAGAGCGTCCCATAAGTTGCTCCATTTCTAATTAACGGTCGAAATGAGCAAAATTGGCCGAGTCCCACAAACCCTGACTTCTGGAACACTTCAACAAAAAAAGGTCAGCACTTTATACAAGAAGATGACCTTTTTTCTTATCTAAAAAAACCACATGATCAGGTAAACATCAACTTACGCTCAAGGTCCATCGAACGCGACACCTGCTTTGCCGCATCAACGGTAATAATCTTCTTTTCACAGAGCGCAACCAGGTGTTGATCCATGGTCTGCATATTATACTCGGAACGACCGTTTTCGATGTGCTTCTCGATCTCATCCAGACGTCCATCACGGATACAGGCCTGAATGGTGGTCGTGGTGCGCATAACTTCGACTACCGGCACAAGCGCCTCGCCGCTCTTATCCTTGACCAGACGCAGCGAAACGGTAGCCACCAGGATATCCGCCAACCGCTGACGCAGGATCTCTTGCGAATCGGGCGGGAAGTTGCCGAGAATACGATTTATAGTGGAGACCGCCCCCTGAGTGTGCAAGGTCGAAAAAACCAGGTGACCGGTTTCGGCCGCCTTGATACAGGCGTCAATGGTCTCAAGATCACGCATCTCACCGACCATAATCACATCCGGGTCCATCCGCAGCGCCGCCTTCAGCGCCGCACTGAATCCTTCAGTATCAATACCGACCTCACGCTGAATGATGCAACTTTTGCCCGACTTAAAGATAAACTCAATAGGATCCTCAACCGTGATGATGTTGTAATCCATGTTGTAGTTGAGCAAGTTAAGCATCGACGCCAGGGTCGTCGATTTGCCATTGCCGGTCGGGCCGGTGACCAGAACCAGACCGTTCGGTGCCTTGATGATCTCCTGCAACACTTCCGGCAGGTTAAGCTCCTGCAACGTCCCGATCTGCGGTGGAATCACCCGCATGACGATACCTAAACTGCCACGCTGCCGGAAAATACTTACACGGAAGCGCCCGCCATCATCGAGGGCGTAGGAAGCGTCGGTCTCGCGCAGGTCGTCGGTGAGCGTCCTACCGTTGTGCTCCAGGATTGTCGTGGCAATAAACTCGGTATCTTCTGCCGTCAGATGCGACAGCTTGGAGCGAATCAACTGCCCACGACCACGAAAGAACGGTGGGTTGTCGACTTCAAAATGAACATCCGACACCCGCTTCTCAAAGGCAATGCCGAGTATCTGGTTTAAAATTGCTAAATCCATAATCTCACCTCGTTTACTTAAACGCATCACTGCGTAAAACTATCCAGAATTGATTTACGCTCCGGCGTATTCCAACGCCTCGGCGACCTGATCGACCATCATCTCCATAATTTCGACCGGCACCTCAACTTTAGCTACCGTACCGAAATCAGCATAAATCATAAAAATTGGCCGACCAAAGCGCTTCACCGGCAACAGCAGTATTGTCGGATCGGTTGGTGCGCCAAATTTATCCTGCAGCTGTGCCTTTACAGCGGCATCTGTCGAGCCACAATAGAGAGCCCCTGATTGCGCTGCCTGCTGCAAGAGAGAACTTTCTTCGAGTAACACTTTAAAACCGAGCACCGGAGCTATCCCGTCTTCTCTGACCTGGGCAATGCCGATTGATTTCTCTGCAACCAGCCCATCCGGGCGAACAACCATGGTTAGCGCCCGATCAAAGATAGTGGCGACAAACTGCAAAACGCCATCGGCAATTTCGGGTAGTGTTTGTAAATTAGGCAGAATGGCTAAAAACTCGTTCAGCCGCCGCACCACCGAGATCTGCCGTGGCGGTGCTGGCTTGGATTTTTGCTGTGTCGCCTCTGTATCATCCAACCCCTGATAGACTCCGGGGATTTTTCGGTCGAGTTGATCAAGATCATCCAGTCCGAGCAGATCAGCGGTAATTGCGGAGTCAGTCGATTCCTCTTCCGCCTCAAGCGTCAACTCGCCATCACGCATCTTTTCATCAAAGATCCGTAAGGCGTCCATCAAAATACTCTGGACATCAACGTTGATCTCCCGCTCCAGCTCTTCCGGGTAATATTTGAATTCATCGGCCGAAGCTTCATCTTTTGCTTCAAGGGTAAAGGTCCCTTTACGCCAGGTCAGAACTTCGACCAGAGTCAACTCGATCAACGATTTCAGCGCTATGTATGCCTGCTGCTCCTCCACCATACCCCAATCAAGCAGGGTGACAATAAGCGGACGGCGGGGCGTACCGGGGGTGTGCTGGATACTGAGAGCTTCCTGCAGAACCTCTTCGCTGATAGCTCCATGCGAGACCAGAATATCGCCAATGCGGATGCCGTTATTCAGATGACTGGCGCCGACAATATAGCCTTTTTTAAAGACCAACTGACTCTCGCCGCGCTTGCCATTGATACGCATAATTCCGGAATTGCGGGTCGAGTGCATCAACTGGATGACATCAACAATGGGTAGATCATCAAGATCACCGGTAAAAGACATCTAATAACCTCGTGGGCAAATCAAACTGACAAATCAGGTTCGGTTACGTATAACCCCTCCAGCCATCCGCACCGTCCTTTAACTTACCCCAAAACACCTTGCAAATTCAAGGTGTTCTATTGTGGCAGTAGACGAATAATGGACGACCAACATATTTTTACATGAATTAATCGAAACCAGGCCATCGCCGCAGCTGTTGCAGCACCAGACCGACAACAATGAAAATCAGCCCGACAAAGGTCGACGCTAGGATCTCTTCGCCGACCAATAAATGAATCAGCAATAAAGAAATAAAGGGTGAGATAAAGATCAGACTGCTGATCCGGGCGGCACTCTCGGTGAATTTAAGTGCCTGCAGCCAGAGGAAAAATGATATTCCCATCTCAAAGCAGCCGATGTAGGTTGCGCCGAGCAGACCGGAGAGATCCGGTAGACGCAGATCGGTAAAGACCAGACAATAAACAAAGATCATCGGTAGCGCACAGAGAAAGTTAAGAAACAGTCCAGCCAGCGGTGGCCGGTTGTCGCGCGCATTGTAAATCCAATAGAGCGCCCAGGCGATGGTGCTGGCCAAGGCCAAACCAACTCCGAACGGATCAGAAAACTGCAGGTCGAGCAGGTTGCCGCGGGTCGCAATCACCAGCACCCCGCTGTAACTGATTAGAATCGCCAGTATATCCTGCAGTGTCAGCCGTTGCTTGAGCAGCGGCACCGCCAGGATCGACAGCGTGATGGCCCAGGTGTAGTTCAGCGGCTGCGCCTCCTGGGCCGGCAGCAGGTCGAACGCCTTGAACAAAATCAGATAGTAAAGGAACGGATTAAGAAAGCCGAGACAGACTGATTTCAGCAACACCCGACCGCTGTTCGGCAGAGACGTCTGTAACTCACCACGAACAAGAAGAATCCCGCCCAAAAGCAGGACCGAAACAAAATTGGCAAACAGCAGCAGATGGGCCGGCGGCATGCTGCGTAACGAAATTTTGAAGGCTGAAGCGACTGTCGACCAGATCAGAACGGCTCCGAGCGCATAGATATAAGCCTTCTTTTGATCAGCCACACCCCTACCCCGCGAAATCGGCCGGTCTGTCCGACACCGTCTTCCCGGCCAGCGACAACACGGCCAAGCCACTGAAAATCAGCGCTATACCGGCAAAAGCTATTGAACTTAAATGTTCGCCGAGAACCAACAGCCCGAGCAGACCGGCGGTCAGCGGCTCGGCCAGAGTCAGGGTCATCGCGTTCGCCACCGGCACCACCTGCAGACCGCGAGCAAACAACCAGTAGGCCAACGCCGCCGTCACCAGGCCGAGATGCAGCACCACACCTGTGCCACGCGGCTGCAACAACCAGTCAAGCTCACGCCCGACCAACAGTGGCGAGAGCATCACGGAGCCGAGACAAAAAACAACGGCAATCGAGATGATTGGCTTATGTTGCTCCAACAAACCTTTAAAGACCAGAGTATAAGCCGCATAGGCGACACCGGCACCGATCGCCAACGCCACGCCAACCGGATCGATCTGTACTTCGCCACCACTGCTGAAGACCAGAAGCATACAGCCGAGGATCGCCAGAGCCGTGGCAATAAACCAATTGCGCCCCGGTCGCTCACCACGAAACAGGTAGCCGAGAATCCCTCCGGCCACCGGTGCACTGCCGATACCGACGATCGTCCCGACAGCGACTCCGGTTTTGGCCACCCCGGCAAAAAAACAGACCTGGTAAAGGGCCGTAAATATGGC
>JAUVAJ010000353.1 GCA_030591795.1 Desulfuromonadales bacterium
TCGGCAATTTCATCCAGAAACAATATCCCCTCGTTGGCCAATTCGAACTGCCCCGGCTTGCCGCTGACGCTGGCCCCGGTGAAAGCGCCCTTCTCGTAACCGAAGATCTCAGCCTCAATCAACGTTTCAGGGATCGAACCACAATTGATCTTGATCAACGGTCGATCGCGGCGAGCAGATTTCTGATGAATCATATCTGCGATCACCCCTTTGCCCACCCCGGATTCACCCAGGATCAGCACCGATGATTCGGCCGTTGCAACCTTCATCGCCTGCTGCAGCGCCTTGATCATATTTGGGCTACGCGCAATAATATTCCGCGATTCCTGTTCAGCCTGCTGCATTTCCAGAATCTGGTGACGAAATTGATCTTTTATAGCCGCCTGATTTTCCAACTCACGTTGCAGGGTATCAATTTCAGTAATATCCCTCTCGCTAACCACCACCCGGATCAACTCCCCGGTCTGGTCAAAGACCGGCGTGCCGATCGAAATCAACTTCCCCCCACCCGGCATATTCTGCAACAGGCTGACCGTCTCTTTTTTCAGACTCGCCTCTAGCGCCGCGGAACGATCAATAAACCCCCCGGTAATCAATTCACGCATGTTGTGCCCGACCATTTCCGAGGCCGGTTTTTGATGGATTTTTTCCGAGGCCGGATTGACCCGAATAACATTCGCCTCAGCATCGCAGACGAACAAGCCATCTGAGGATGAATCAATAATGGCGTGCAATTCCAACGTCAAAGCCTCGAAATCGAGCATGCGCCGTTCCGCATCCGGTTCGGACGGGGCCGGCGGTAGCAGACAGAGAGTCAAACTCCGACCATCATTCGCCTTGACTGTACTGAGCAGAGCCAGATAAGGCGCTCCGGTGCCACGCATTATGGTTAATGGCGGCGAGACTGTTGCGCTGCGCCGAAAAGCGCCGACCGCCTCGGCCAGTTTCGGCAGAGGGTCGGACAAAATATCGCCAACGCGGGCATTGAGCTGATTTTGCGCTGCAGGATTCACCAGCACGATCTGTCCCTGCGCATCACAAACCAGCAACGGAACCGAAAGTGCTTCGAGCAATGCTGGCGCCAGGGTATCTATTTCCGAGGATAGGGCGTGTTCAGACATTCTTGCCTCCAGGTTTCAATAACTGCATTTTATGCGCATACGCATTATTTATGCAACAGCGAATCACGCTCGATTCCCCACTTTGAAACCCAAACATGGGAGACCGTCCCCCCTGAAGAGCTGACAAACAGACTAACAAATTAAAAAAGGGGTCGGTCAATGACCGGCCCCTTTAGTATCTGACTCTGAACAAGGCTATTTTTTTTCGCCAAGCTCATGTGAACGCTTGGTTGCAACTGCCACCGCTTCCATCATCATGGCGCGCAAGCCGCGCTCCTCAAGCACACGGATGGCACTGATCGTTGTACCGGCCGGACTGCAGACCTTCTCGCGCAGTAGCGCCGGATGCTCACCGGTCTCCTTGACCAGATGTGCCGCGCCAACCACGGTCTGCACAGCCAGCGCCTGGGCAATATCGAGCCGCAACCCTTCTTGCACTCCACCGGCGGTCAACGCCTCGATAAAGGTATAAACAAACGCCGGCCCGGAACCGGACAGCCCCGTGACGGCATCCATCTGCCCCTCTTCGACCCAGAGCGCAATGCCAACGGTTTCAAACAGGTGCTGCGCCATGAGTCGGTCGTTTTTATCAACATGAGCGCCAGGACAGAGAGCGGCAGCCCCCTGACCGGCCAGAGCCGGCGTGTTCGGCATCGAGCGGATTACACGCGGTGAACCGCCGAGCCCATGTTCGAGGGTCGATGTCGTCACCCCGGCCAAAATCGAAATCAGCAGCGTCTTATCATCAAAGACGGCCAGAATGTCATCCAGAACCTTGTCCAGAATCTGCGGCTTGATCGCCAGCACAACGATATTGCACGACTTGACCAATTCCTGATTGTTTTTCGCACTGGCTACACCATAACGTTCCTCAACCAACTCGCGCCGTTGTTCATTCGGCTCCGAGAAACTGATATTTTTGGCCGGATAACCACCACTCATCAACCCCTTGATGAATGCCTCGGCCATATTCCCACCACCGATAAATCCGATTTTCCCTACTGAACTGAGAGGCACTGTCTTTGTCCTTTCTTTAAGAATCTTCAGTATTTCCCCAAGATAGACGATCTGTCAAGACAATGTACGGTTATACAGTAGAATTGTCCAACCCTTAGCCGACCTGCTCAAGGTAGAAGCTGTCAAAAAAATCTGTATTATGGCGCTTTTTAAGTTTTCTCTCGTGCGTTGCCGTGCTAATAAATCAGTATAGAGACAACACGTAACCACCGGCCCCGATGCGCCGCGTATGGAGAGACTCACATGGATATGTGGTACACCGAAAAACACTCTGAGAATGTTGGCATCACCATGAAGGTGACGGAAACACTATTCTCCGGGAAGAGTAAATTCCAACAACTCGACATCGTCGAAACCGTTGACTACGGCCGGATGATGTTGCTCGACGGCCTGGTGATGGTAACCGAGCGGGATGAATTCA
>JAUVAJ010000026.1 GCA_030591795.1 Desulfuromonadales bacterium
GGCTGCTTGAAGGTAAAGAGGGTGTTAAACCTGACTCCCAGAAATGTATAGATATCTCTGCGGCCGCTGCACTTAAAGAAATGATCCTGCCTGGTGTGGTAGCTGTTACCGCTCCGGTTGCGGTCGGTTTTATCTTGGGCGCTGAGTCGCTCGGTGGCATGCTCGCCGGTGCTACTGTGGCGGGTGTTCTGCTGGCATTGATGATGTCCAACGGTGGCGGCGCCTGGGACAATGCCAAGAAATTCATCGAGCAAGGCAAGATTGACGGCGAAAAGAAGGGCGGCATAGCTCATGAAGCTGCTGTTATTGGCGACACCGTTGGCGACCCGTTCAAAGATACATCGGGTCCGGCCATGAACATCCTGATCAAACTGATGAGTGTTGTCGCGCTGGTTATTGCACCTTTGTTGACCTGATTTTTTTCAGTTATATTTATGATCCCGGTAGCCGGAGCTTCTGCTCCGGCTACCGGCGTTTTAACGAGTAAAAGAGGTTTTTTATGGCACTGCAGTGTGGCATCGTTGGGCTGCCGAATGTTGGCAAATCAACCATTTTCAATGCTTTGACAAATGCCGGCGCCGAGTCGGCCAACTATCCGTTCTGTACTATCGATCCGAATGTCGGCGTGGTTGCAGTGCCGGATACGCGGCTAGATGCTTTGGCAAAGATTGTCAACCCGCAACAGGTGCTGCCGACCACAATGGAGTTTCTCGACATTGCCGGCCTGGTCAGCGGTGCCAGTAAAGGTGAAGGTCTGGGTAATCAATTCCTCGGCCATATCCGTTCGGTTGATGCGATTGTACAGGTCGTCCGTTGCTTCGAAGATGACAACGTTGTCCACGTACACGGCAAGGTCGATCCGCTCGGTGATATTGACGTAATCGAAACGGAGCTCGGCCTGGCTGATCTCGATTCGATTGACAAGCGTATCCTGCGGATTCAAAAACAGGCCAAGAGCGGTGACAAAGAGATGCAAGCGCTGCTCGAAACACTGCTCAAGGTGCAGGCCGGGGTAAATGACGGTCTGCCTGTGCGTAGACTTGACCTGTCATCTGAAGAAAGAAAAAGATTTCAGGATCTGCAACTGTTGACTGCCAAGCCGATTCTTTTTGTGGCCAATGTCTCCGAAGATGACCTGCAAGGCGAACACCCCTTTGTAAGCCAGGTGCGGGAACGTGCCGCTGCTGAAGGGGCTGGATTGCTGATCATTTGCGGTAAGATCGAGGCAGAAATTGCTGAGTTGCCGGCTGACGAAAAGTTGGAATTCCTCGCCGATCTCGGCCTTGAACAGTCAGGGCTCGACCGGCTGATTAATTCCGCCTATACGCTACTTGGCTTGTTCACTTACTTTACGGCCGGGGTGAAAGAGGTTAGAGCCTGGACCGTGCGTAAGGGGAGTTGTGCACCGGCAGCGGCCGGAGTCATCCATACTGACTTTGAAAAAGGTTTCATTCGTGCCGAGGTTACTGCGTACGATGATTATATTTCATGCGGTGGCGAGTCCGGAGCCAAAGAGAAGGGGCGTTTGCGCCTTGAAGGCAAAGAATATGTTGTGCAGGACGGTGACGTTATGCACTTTAGATTTAACGTTTAAAGTAATTGCATTTGGCACGTTGTTGTGCTAAATATTGCGTTTTCGCTGACAGGTCGTCGCAACCTGTCCGCTCCTTGCTCCGGAATGTCCGGGGCTGCTAACCCGTAAGGAGGTCCAATGCGTACCTACGAAACTATTTTCATTATCCATCCTGATGTCGCGGCAGATGCTTACACTGAAGTCGTCGACAAGTACAAAGGTATCCTGAGCGATCTGGATGCTGAGATGATCGCTGTCGAGGAGTGGGGCAACCGCAAGCTCGCGTATCTGGTGCAGAAACAGAAGCGTGGTAGCTTCGTTCTGTTTGCCTATAACGGCAAGCCGGATGGGATTCGTGAGCTTGAGCGTCGTTTCCGTATCGACGACAAAATCATTAAATTCATGACCGTTCTTCTCGAAGAGGGTTACAAGCCGTCCGGATTTGTCTCAACTGCGCCTGCCGCGACTACAGAAGCTGCGACTGCTGCGACTGCTGAGCCGGTCAAAGAGACCGCTCCTGCCGCGACTGCCGAGCCAGCTAAGGAGACTGCTCCTGCTGCGACTGCTGAATCCACTCCAGCCGTTGCACCGACAGAAGAGGCCGCCCCTGCACCGGCAGAACAGCCAGCTGCAGATGAGGCACCGGTCAAAAAGACTGAAGAATAAGGTTGTAAACACTTAATACTATTTTCGGAGGAATTCGATATGGCTTTTCAACCACGTCGTCGTTTTACCCGTCGTAAGGGCTGTCGGTTTTGTATTGACAAGACCCCGATTGATTACAAAGAAGTCCGGAGTCTGCGTTACTTTCTTTCAGAGCGCGGCAAAATTATTCCGCGGCGTATTTCCGGGAACTGTGCCGAGCACCAGCGCAAAGTGACCGAGGCTATCAAGCGGGCACGTAATATCGCTCTGCTGCCGTTTACGGCTAGCCACCAGCTCAACAAGTAAGGAACATGATATGCCGACGCCTCCGGGAGTCGCTTTTCCCCAGAGGCTGATTGCTTCTATCCTGGCCGCTGCAGCAACCGTTGGTTTGGTTGTTTGCACAGAGCTGATGGGAGCCGTTGGCAGCTTGTTGTTTCTGGTTGTGTCTGTACCGGTCGGGTACGTGTGTATGCGATTTGGTGTTTATAGCGGCGTTGGCGCTCTGTTGCTGACTACGTTGACACTTTTCGGAATGTACGGCTCGACATTTAATCTGTTTGAATATGTTCTTTTGTCCGGAGTTCCATCGTTTGTTCTCCCCTTTCTTTTGTTGAAGGGGTGGCGATGGGATTGGGCTATAGCTTTGAGTGTGGCGGCCACTATGCTCCTAGCAGTTGTAGTGGCAGAACTTGGACCTACGGTCTCTGTTCTTGCTGAGTACAACGTTGAGTCGCAGATGACTATGGTCCGGGATATATTGCCGGACAATGATGCTCTGACGGCTGAACAGCAGCGTGATCTTCGCCAGGCCGTCGCAAAAATGGAAGTCATGTTGCATCAGACTTATGTGGCGAGTGTCGTGATCGGAGTTGCCGTAATCGCGTTGCTGCAAGTCTGGATACTTTCGCTTCTAGCCGGGCGTCATTACTCGTTGCCAGGTGATTCTTTTATCTCCTGGAAGGCGCCTGAACTCATGGTTTGGGGTCTTATCGGAGCAGGGGCTCTGTACTTTGTAGCGGATGGCTTGTTGGGGCAGATCGCTCTTAATGTGTTGATTGTTTTGCTTCTGGTCTATTATGTACAGGGGTTGGCGATCATTACCGAAATATTTGAACGTAGGCAATTCCCGACATTCTTGCGGGTCTTGGGTTACATGATGGCATTATTTTTCTATACTCCGGCACCAATTATTGTGACCGGTATCGGGGTCTTCGATCTCTGGATCGATTTCAGAAAGAAACGTATAAAAGGGAATTAGCCTTTTTGACGGAGGATTGATACGATGGAAATTATCTTAATTGAAAATGTGGATGGACTCGGCAATATCGGCGAGATGGTCAATGTCAAGCCTGGTTATGCCCGCAACTACCTGCTGCCGCAGAAATTTGCAGTTGAAGCTAATCCGCGCAATGTTAAAGAATTTGAGCACCAGAAGCGAGAAGCTCAGCGTAAGCTCGAAAAGCGGACCCAGGCAGCTGAATTGATCAAGAACAAGATCGAAGCTATCGCTTGTGTTGTAAGTCATCGAGCCAGCGAAGACGGTAAACTGTTCGGCAGCGTTACCAATATGGAACTGGCTGAGCAAATGACGGCTGCCGGTGTTGAGATTGATCGCAAAAAGATCGTTCTTGCCGAGCCGATCAAGTCTCTCGGCGAGCATGAGGTTCCGGTCAAGCTTGACGCTGGTGTGGTTGCGACTCTGAAAGTTACGGTCGAAGCTTCGAGCGAAGAAGAATAATCTGTGCCGGCACGGGGAGTCCTCCTCCCCGTTGCCGTTCTTTCCGGGGAGGTTACCATCGAGACGCCTTCGCATCGACTGCCACCACAGAGTCTTGAGGGAGAAATGTCTGTACTGGGCGGCGTTCTGTTAGAGAACGAGGCCCTGAATAAGGCCCTTGAGGTACTGCGTTCTGAAGACTTCTACCGGGAAAGTCACCGTAAAATCTTTAATGCCCTTATTATCCTGTTTGAAAAGGGTGAGCCGGCTGACCTTGTTACTCTGACTGCTGTTTTAGCCGATAATGGCGATCTGGAAGCCGTCGGTGGCAGCTCCTACCTGACAACTCTGGTTGACTACGTTCCAACCGCAGCAAACATCTCTTACTACGCCCGTCTGGTTAAAGAAAAATCTATAGCGCGCAGTCTGATTCGTGTCGCGACGGATATCGTCTCGCGTGGTTATGAAGGTGGTGGGGTTGAGGAAGATCTCGACTGGGCAGAGAAATCAATTTTCGACATTGCCGAGCAAAAAACCAAACGTTCCTATTATTCGACAAAAGAGATCCTCAAGGATACTTTCAAGACCATAGAAAGCTTGTATGATCGTAAAGAGCATGTAACCGGGGTGCCGACCGGATTTACCGAACTTGATCAGATGACTGCCGGGCTTCAAAGTAGCGATCTGCTGATTTTGGCCGGGCGTCCCTCTATGGGGAAAACTGCATTTGCTCTTAATATAGTCGAATTTGCCGCTATTCATAACGAAAAAAAGGTTCCAACTCTAATCTTTTCGCTGGAGATGGGTAAAGAGCAGTTGGTTCAGCGTATGCTCTGTTCTTTGTCCAAGGTCGATGCCGGCAGGTTGCGGACTGGCCACTTGGGAGATTCGGACTGGCCAAAGCTTACGACCGGGGCCGGTCTGCTCTCTGAGGCGCCTATCTATATTGATGACACTCCCGGTATTTCCGTGCTTGAGCTGCGGGCCAAGGCGAGACGTCTGAAAGTAGAAAAAAATCTCGGTCTGATCGTCATTGATTACTTACAGTTGATGCAGGGAAACAACCCCGAAAGCCGACAACAGGAGATTTCCGATATCTCTCGTTCGCTTAAAGCGTTGGCCAAAGAGTTGAAGGTTCCGGTTGTTGCTCTTTCCCAGCTGAACCGTTCCCTTGAAAGTCGCACCGACAAACGTCCGATGTTGTCTGACTTGCGTGAGTCAGGCGCGATTGAGCAGGATGCCGACGTTATCATGTTCGTCTACCGGGAGGCGGTCTACTGTGAAGACTGTCGGAGTCGGGAAAAAACCTGCGACAAAGGGCATGACAAGGACGCAGAGATTATTGTCGGCAAGCAGCGTAATGGCCCGATCGGTTTGGTCCACATGACTTTCCGTGGTGAGTTCACTCGTTTTGAAAATCAGAGTAAACGGCAGGACAGTTACTAAACTAAAATCGGATAAGTTTTTAATCGGCGCCTTGTGATTCAGTCACAGGGCGTTTTTGTTTTTGCGGGTGAAGGTACAATGAATAAAGTCAGCGTAGTTTTGCCTTGTTGCCTCGTGCCACTCTGACAGGTCAAACGGAGGAAAGTGACAGTCGCCGGTGAAACTGTTTTTTACCCAGGAAATGTGTAGTACGTCTGCTAGCGGCAACGCCTGTCGATATATCTCTGCGCCACCGATACAAAAAATATCCTTAGCCAAGCTTTGTGCCAGATCAATGCCTTCGGCAAAGCTGCTACAGATTGAAACTGCGTCAGTTGTTTTGAGTGTACGACTAATCACAATATTGTTGCGCTGTGGTAGAGCTTGTCCGATGCTCAGATAGGTTGATCGCCCCATCAGGACGGTGTTGTTGATGGTCTGTTGACGAAACAGTTGCAGGTCCTCCGGGAGAGACCATGGGAGGTGTCCCGCATTGCCGATCACACGGTCTTGGGTCATGGCGACGATTATGTGAATAGCGGACACGATGGCTCTCCAGGCGTTAGAAGAAAATTAGATCAAATTGGTAGAATTTAATTGAATAAGCTCTATTTTTAGGTATAATGATTAAAGTCAATTAATTTAATACGAGGTGTAAGCTATGTCGATTCAGGTTGTTTACAATAACGGCAATAAAGGCCAGGTGACAGCAGACATGCTCAATTATTTACTCGAAGCTGGAGATATCATCAGTTTCAAGCGTCGGGATGGTTGGATCAGGCCCGGTTGTGATAAAATTCGCGACCGAGATGCTTTGGTATTCAGTATCCCGGAACGCCGATCCTCGATGAATGTGCTACTAGACTCGAATGCGCCATTGCTTGTGAACGAATTACGCTAAGTCAGTATCTCGCCAGTTGTTATCTGCACTTTTTTCTTCGTGCAGGTCTGTTTTTCTTACCAGAACCGTCCAGCCCCAGCCAGTCGCGTTGACCAGTAGTTTGAGTCGAGGCTGGCAATTTTAACTTTTTTCCCGGGCGACGGGGCATGGATAAAGTTCATTCCCTCGGTGTATATGCCGACGTGTGATATTGTTCGATGATTAATTTTAAAAAAAAGCAAGTCTCCCGGCTGTAGTTTGTTGAGCGGGACTTTAGTCGCTTGCTTGTAGAGCATCCGCGATGAATGCGGAACCTTAATCCCTACCTGACGATAAGCATACCGAACCAATCCGCTACAATCGAACCCCTGAGGTGATTCCCCGCCATAGCGATAGGGAGTGCCGAGCATTTGTTCAGATATAGCTACGACCTGCTGCCCAGCATCCGTCCCACCTGACAGGTCTGCCGAGGGTAAAACTTTAGGGGCACAGCCTGAAGATATGATCACGACAGCTAAAAAACCGAGTGTTACTGTGATTTTCTGCCAGTAAGTCATTTTTGCTCCGATTTATGTTGCCTGTCTAAAATCTTAAATATATAGCAAAAAACGTACCATATTACTTACTTTACGAGCGTTTGATCCGGAAACGAATCGGGATAGAGACCGCGCCCTCGGTTGCTTCTTTGCCAATTCTGGCCGGTTCAAAGTGCCAATTTCTAACAGTATTTATTGCTGCCTGATCGAGGATTTGGTAATCAGAACTCTGCTCGACAATAATTTTACCAACAGCTCCAGAGCGATCGACAATAACTTTAAGCCAGACTTCACCCTCCCAGCCATAACGCAGCGCATTCACCGGATATACTGGTGCCGGGTTTATCGCGTAAATTGGTGCAGCCTTGGAGGCGGTTACCGGATTGTTGTTTTGATTTGGTGTATTGGTAGAAACTGCTGATAGAGAAACCTTTGTGTTAACGCCTTCTGTTATAGCTTCAATTAATATCTGGTTACTGATTTGCTTTATTGATTCACTATCAATGCGCCGATCATTGTTGTCTTGTCTAAGCTTAACGGAAGAAGTGGTGAGTTTTTGTCCTGACCTTTGTTTTTGAATCATTTGTGCAAGATGTTGTAATCGACTGAGGTCTCTGGTGAAGTCCAGGTCAATTCGAGGTAGAGAAACCATCCCAATTTCTATCGAACAGTCCTGAGGTTGTGTTGTTGTTTGTTTTGTCTCAGGCCACAGTCCGACAACAGCCGCGTGGGCTGAGATCGAAAAAGCGACGAAAAAAATAAGGGAACGATTACTCATAACACCAGAACTCTGTAAGGTTTTTGTATCGTACAAGACTTCTTATTAAAGACGAAAACGCGATTGGGGTCAAATATTTGATGACAAACTATTATATAGTAGGCATATGTGAATTGTAACTAATCGAAATTGTGTTGTTTTATAGAACTGAGGTTGCTATTTTGTCACGGTACAATGTAGTGAGGGGCAAAGTAGGAATTTTTTGGATGGGTATGTTATTAAAACATAATCGGGTTTTGGTCGAGCTGCTGATAACGATTCTGATGACGTTATTTCTTGTTTGTGGAGTCACCACTACTTCTTTTGCACAGGAGGCAGAAGTCACAAAGGATACAGGTGGTGATGTAGCTGTAGTACCGGAGTTGGAAGAGGTTGTGGTAACTGGTGCCATTGAGAGTGACGCCAGCGGCAAAAGTTCTTATGATAAAGCTACAATCGCGGTGTTGCCGTCCGGCGACGGTAATATTGGAGATTTACTCAAATTCATGCCTGGAGTTCAAGCGGCTGATGCGTCAAACACATCATTTCAAGGTGGAGATATTATCCCTCCATTACTGTCAATTTCCGGCGGACGTCCTTATCAAAATAATTTTCTGATTGATGGTATAGGAAATAACAGCTTACTTGATCCAATAGAGGATAATCCGCATAAATTTGATCGTTTGCCAGGTCACCCAGAAGAGATTTTTCTTAATGCTCGTCTGGTAAAATCGGTCACTGTCTATGATAATAATATTCCAGTACGTTTCGGTGGTTTTACCGGTGGGGTAGTTGATGTTGAAACCATCGACCCGGCCGACAGGCCTGGTGGTACTGTCCACTACAAAACTACCCGTGATGAGTGGACAGAATTTCATATTGCCCCCTCTGATCAGGCTAAATTTGACCAGTCTACAACTTATTTTCGTCAACCGGAGTTTACCAAGCATTCAGGCGGTTTTGATCTTTCCCTGCCAACAGGTACTGCTAGTGGCTTCTTACTTTCTTACCAATTTGTCTATTCTGAAATACCTCTCGTGTTTTTAGACACCAAGAGTACTCAACACAGGCTCAATCAGAATTACCTCTTAAAATTCGTTACGAAACCGTCTTCAACTGACAAACTCACCCTTCAGGTAATTTACAGCCCCTATGAGGGGGGATATTTTATTAAGGATACATTGAATAGTGAATTTACCCTAAAAGGAGGGGGCACCTCTTTACTCGGCAGTTATGAAATGGCGTTAGGGGAAGGCATTCTTGACTTGAGAGTTGGTGTCAGAAGGAGTGAAAATTCTCGTGAAGCACCTAAGGACTTCTTGTCCTGGTCTAACAGTACGAGTAAGAACTGGGGAACTCTGGTTGGCAGTAATTTCAGCAAAGAAGGTGGGTTCGGCGATCTAGATATTTTACAAGACTCTTATGAAGCTAATGTTGACTGGCTTTCGGGGGTAATGCGTGCAAAGGGGTGGTTCCATCAGCTGAGCTCAGGTTTACAATTACTCCATACCCGGGGTACGTATGATCGGAATGAAACCAGTCATTCATACAGGACTTCAGTTACAATAGTGCCGACTGTGCCACCAGACCCCCTATTGGGTTGTGGCACTGATACGGTGGCCTGTGTTCCGGCAGAGCAGTATTTGAGTAGGCGGAGTATTTATGGCGAAAGTCATGCACAGGCGAATCTAAGTCGATATGCTGTTTACTTGGAAGATCTGATTAACATTGACAGGCTTGAATTACGTCTTGGAGTACGTGTTTCCTACGATGATCTCATGGAAAATATCGATGTGGCTCCCCGCTTGGCAGCTACCTATGATCTCTTTGTCAACGGTCGAAGCAAGCTGATTGGTGGTTGGAATAGATATTACGGGGATACCCTATTGTTATACAAATTGCGGGAAGGAATTACACGATATGCAGGTCAGACCCGTTCAACGGTCATAGATAATGATGTAGAGTGGGGAGTTCCAGTCAGGGTTTCTACCACCGACCAGTTTTCAGAGTTGGAGACACCGTTAGTTGACGAAATTGTCGCAGGATTTGAACAGTATCTGTGGGGTGGGGTAGCTGGTTTCCGTTACGTCCGTCGTGATGGCAAGGATGAATTCGCTAAAGAAAAGGATCCTGTTGGTACAGTGGGGGTTCGTTATACCCGTTTGAATAATAATGGCAAAAGTCATTATGAAAGTTTTCGACTAAGTTGGGAGAGGTATTGGCCGACACAATTTTTAAATATGAACGTTTCATACGACGAGTCGACGTCAACTCACGGTGACTATGATGACGCACTTCTGTTGGATGATCTGGACGAGCAGATCTGGTATGACGGGAAACTCCTCTATCCCGATGAGTTGCCGCAGGATGATTAAAACCGTCGTCTGGTGGCTAGCTTGCTTTATTCAGTAGATATGCCCAAAGGTTTCAGATTTACAAATACCACGCATTTTCGTAGTGGTTATCGAAATATCGAAGATACTGGCGAACCTGAATCGGTTAATGGAGCTGAATATCCTAAATATGAAGAAGTGAAACGACCTAGTTCAACCATTTTTGACTGGCGTTTTGATTGGGTTCCTCCGGCGATTCCGGAAAGAGCCCTCACTTTGACTCTGGAAATATTTAACCTTTTTAACAAGAGGACTTATGTCGGTGCGGCTACTGACAGGTATGTTCTCGGCCGTCTATTCTGGGCCGGAGTAGAATATCGCTTCTGACTTCCTCACCACCAAATATTACTCTGTAGCATCTCGTAACTCTACAGCTCCAACAAATTCTAACAGTTCTCCCTGATGTAAAAGATTAAGATTGTAGATCCCCGGATTTGTTTGTGCCGGGACAGGTAGTGTTATCCA
>JAUVAJ010000223.1 GCA_030591795.1 Desulfuromonadales bacterium
CAAGCTGATTACCAAACTCAGTGGCAAGATCGATGATGCCGCGATGCAGAAGCTGGAAGAGCGAGCTGCCAACGAGGAGATCCGAACCATAGTCCGGGATTTTCTGCGGGCCAATCGTCTACTGTTTTAAGGTGTTTTATGCTTAATCGACGCGACTTCATACGCCGCAGCTTGCAGGCGGCATCTCTGACATCGCTCGGCAGCCTACCGGTGCTCGACCTGGTGCCGTCGGCTGTTGCGGCCGAGGCGGTCGAACTGGCGGTACGTAAAGGGACCGATGTTCCGGCGCTGGTGCGCGAGACGGTTGCGGCCCTCGGTGGCATGCAGAGCTTTGTCCGCCCGGGTGATACGGTGGTGCTCAAGCCGAACATCGGCTGGGACCGGACCGTCGAGCAGGCGGCCAATACTCACCCGGAGATTGTTGCGACCGTAGCTTTGCTCTGTCTTGAGGCCAAGGCCGCCCGGGTCAGGGTGTTTGACCGGACCTGCAACGATCCGCGGCGCTGTTATGTGCAGAGCGGGATTGCGGCGGCGATCGATGCGCTTGATGACAAACGGGTCAAACTGGAACACATGGATCGACGCGCTTACCAGGAGGTCGGCCTGAAAAATGGTGTGGCGTTGCAGCAGTGGCAGTTTTACAAGCCGGCGCTCGATGCCGACCGCTTGATCAACCTGCCGATTGCCAAGGATCATTCGATCTCTACGCTGACCCTCGGGATGAAGAACATCATGGGGGTAATCGGTGGCAACCGCGGCGTGCTGCATCGCAATATCGATGAGGCGTTGGCCGATATCAACACGGTGATGCATTCTGATCTGACTATCATCGATGCCACCCGGATTCTGGTTGATAACGGTCCGCAGGGCGGTAACCTGGAAGATGTGAAAATACTCGACACCCTGATCGCGTCAGCCGATATTGTTGCTGCCGACAGTTATGCGGCGACCCTGTTCGGTTTTCGCCCGGAGGAGATCCCGACCATCGTTGCCGGAGCACGCCGTGGACTCGGGGTTATGGATCTGGGCAAGGTGAAAAAAGTTTGAGCGAACGCAAGCACATCGATTGGCGCCGGGTGCGTCAGGCTACGCAACTGAGCTGTCTTCTCGGCTTTGTCTGGTTGTTTGTGCTGACTGAATACCGCGACGTTGATCAGTTGCCATACCCGGTCAGCCTGCTGTTCCGGATCGATCCGCTGGCCGCCTTGGCCGATGCGTTGGCCCCCGGGCCGTTCAATTGGGGTCTGCTCTGGCCAGCCCTGCTGTTGCTCGGGTTGACGGCACTGTTCGGCCGGTTTTTTTGTGGTTGGATTTGCCCCCTGGGGACATCCCTCGATGGCCTCGGCAAAGTGATCGGCCGTGGTTGTATGCCGGTGCGCCCGGCCTTGCGGCGGTTCAAATATCTGCTGTTGATCGGCCTGGTCACCTCGGCCTTTTTCGGTGTGCAGCAGATCGGCCTGTTTGACCCCTTAAGTATCTTCCTGCGCACTTTAACCTTCTCCCTGTACCCGGCCTGGAACCTGATGTTGAACAGCCTGTTCGATATCACCTACCCGGCCGAACTGCCGCTGGTTAACGAGACGCTCTACCCGTTTTTCCGTGACAACCTGATGGCCTTCCACCAACCGGCCTTTACCCTGGCGCTGTTTACTTTGCTGGTGTTTCTCGGCATCGTTCTGCTCGAAAAGATCGAGCGGCGCTTCTGGTGTAAAAACGTTTGTCCGCTCGGCGGGCTGCTCGGTATTTGTGCCGGCCATTCTCTGGTCGAACGCCGTCCGGATGCAGTCTGCAGTGACTGTAATATATGTACGACCGACTGCCGCAGCGGGGTGGTTGACGGCGTCTATCGCAAACAGGAGTGTTTTCTCTGTCTCGACTGTGGCGAATTTTGTCCACATGAACGGGTCAGTTTCCGTTTTCCGGCGACGCATTCTGCCACCGATATTGATCTGACCCGCCGGCATCTGGCCGGAGCGGTCGCTGGCGGTCTCCTGATTGCGCCGAGCATGTTAGTCGGCCCGGCCCGGGCGAAAACCAATCCCTACCTGATTCGGCCGCCGGGGGCGGTGGCTGAGGAAGAATTTTTGCGTCGGTGCATCCGTTGTGGTGAATGCATGAAGGTCTGTATCGGCGGCGCGCTACACCCGGCATTGTCCGAAGCCGGGGTGAGCGGACTCTGGTCACCATTACTGGTCGCCCGGCTCGGTTATTGCGAATACAACTGCACCTTGTGCGGCCAGGTCTGTCCGACCGGGGCGATCCGTGAACTGCAGGTTGAACCTAAACGCAAGGAGGTCATCGGTCTGGCGGTGATTGATAAAAACACCTGTCTTCCCTTTGCCCGTGGCGAGGAGTGTCTGGTCTGCGAGGAACACTGCCCGACCGGCAAAAAGGCGATTGTTTTTGAGGATCGTGAGGTGTTGTTTAATAGCGAGGTGAAAACCCTCAAGTTCCCCAAGGTGGTACAAAAACTCTGTATCGGCTGCGGTATCTGCGAGACCAAATGTCCGCTCGATGGGCGGAGTGCGATCCGGATTGTCAACGAGGGGGAGAGCCGGCAGCAGAACCCTGAGCTGACTACTGGTGGTTACGGATGATGCGGTTATTCCGTGCTCTGTTGACGTTGCAGTTGTTGCTCTGTGCTCTGACTGCCGTAGCTGATGAGAGTCTGCTGATAGACGATTTCGAACAAGGCTTGAGCTCTGAATGGAAAGTCAAAGAATTCAAGGGGCGGACGGAGTATAAAGTCGTTACCGATGAGTCGACCCAGGTTTTGCAAGCTGCCAGTAATGGTACCGCGTCTGCCCTGATCTTTCAGCAGGAGTTCCTGCTTGATGATTATCCGGTGGTCAGCTGGCGCTGGAGGATTGAGTCGGTTGTTGCACAAGGTGATGCTGCGCACAAACAGACGGATGATTACGCGGCTCGAATCTATATTATCTTCCCACACTGGTTTTATCCTGCCACCAAAAGTCTTAACTACATCTGGGCCAACAAGTTGGATAAAGAGACTGTTGTCCCGAGTCCATACACCGACAGATCAATGATGCTCGCGGTTGAGAGCGGTCCGGACAATGCCGGTACCTGGCAGACGGTCCGGCGCAATATTGTCGAGGATTTTAGCCGGGCGTTCGGCATGGAGCCGCCAAAAAAAATCCGGATCGCAATTATGACGGATAGCGATAACACCGGCGGCAAGGTCAGGGCCTGGTATGATGATATTCGGCTGGAGAAAGAGTAACACCGGGAACGCTTTTGTATTTCTAGCTTTGCGGTATAATTAATAGCAAAGAGGCGAATACAAATGAAACAAAAAGTCAACGAACTGACTGTGTTCTATGATGGCGCCTGTGGCGTCTGCCGACGGGAGATTGAGAGTTTTCGCCGCCGCGACAGGGATGGTCTGCTGACATTGATTGACATTGCCGCGTCGACCTTCGATCCGGCGCAATACGGGCGTGATCTGCAGACATTCATGAAGAAGTTACACGTTCGGGATGTTGCCGGGAATTTTCATACTGGTGTTGACGCCTTGACCCGGATCTGGGCGATTATGCCACAACCTGAATTGCATCTGCTCTCGGCTGTCGTGGCTTTTCCCGGGATTAATACAGTGGCACGCTCAGGGTACTGGCTGTTTGCTCGTTGCCGGAAGTATCTTCCGTAAGTTTTGTTGGCAGTCTGCCGGAAAATGAATAAAATATTAGTCTGTGTCCTTAAGGAGAAATCTTTGTGGACATTTTTTATTGGTATCCGCTATGGCTGCCAATTTTGCAAAAAAAAGCCCCACAGTCAGGAGGGGGATTGTGGGGCAACAGGTTTTTACTTTCTGCTAGGAGGAGAACATGAAGAAGTATGTTCTGTTGTAAATAGATTACCAAATTGGTCAGATATGTCAAGAAAATAATCAATTTTTTTTGTAACAGATATTATTCCAATGGCTGTTGCGAAAAAAAGTAAGTCTGGCAAACGGTTTGAACTAAAATTATTTATCGTATTGCTGAGATTTTTCGGTCATGGCTTTCTTTTTTGCGGAGCTACTTGTGATGCCTTGTTGGATCAGTCCGGCAATATAGATTACAA
>JAUVAJ010000084.1 GCA_030591795.1 Desulfuromonadales bacterium
CCGATGTCGGGCTGGAATGTAGATAGATAGGGGTTTTGCGCGGGTTGGTTTGTCAGGCCAGGCTGGATGTTGTTGCAATTTCAGGGCCGGAGTTTGTTTGATTTTCACTTGGAGTACAGTAACTTTTAAACAGTCGGGTTCCTCCTTCGCCAACCCTCCTTCGCATAAAGCTACGGCGGGCATGAGCTACGGCGGACAAGACCGGCCCGACAGCCGTGTTCATTTTCTTTGGTGAGCCGCACCAAAAGAAACGGTTCACTTGGCTCTCTGTCGCTCTACAAACTGACGTACTCAAAGGTTTCACAGGGAAAAGCTATAAGGTCAAATCCCCCTCGGTCCCCCTTTACAAAAGGGGGAGGTAAAATTGTTTAGGTTGTGTTTGATTCCCCACTTTGAAAAAGGGGGGTTAGGGGGGATTTGTCGATAGAGGGTTCTATTAGTTTGGATTGTCTGTCATCTCGACCGTGAGCCTTTGCCAATCAGCCTACGCATGAAGCTTTGGCTAACATGGGCTATGGCACACAAGCAGGGAGAGATTTTGTTTGTTTTTGTTTAAACCACTTAACCCGAGATTTCTCTCTAGCGTTCGAAATGACAAGGTTTTTCGCTCCAGTTACCATCAATTGATAGGGCCCCATTGGAACGGGCCCGGATTGGTTCATTACCTGCTGATAAAACATATCCTTGTAGCGCCATAGAGATGCCATCCGCAAGGATAAAGGCATTTTTTGCTTACTTTTTGTTGCCGCTTGGACAAAAAGCAAGTCTCCTGTCGGGGAGAGTCCCGACGGTTCTGCCTAGAATTTTAAAATATCAACAAAAGAATATTCAACAAAGAGAAAGGGAGCGCTGTCAGACAGCACTCCCCTTCTCTTTACTCTATATCAACCGACAGGCTATTTAACCTGCCCGGCTTCCAATTCAGCAATCCGCTCCTGCAACACTTTCTCTTTTTGCCGTTGCGCCGTCACATCACGCAAAATCGCAGCAACACCGCGTGGCTGGCCGTTATCATCCTGCAACAACACGATAGTAAATTCAACTGAGACCCTTGAGCCATCTTTATGCATGGCCGGCACCGCCAACATGTCAGTGCCATAACGGGTTTCACCGGTCGCCATGGTCTTATGGAAACCGTCCCCGTGTCGCTGACGCAGCTTTTCCGGAATAATCAGATCGAGCGATTGACCGAGCGCCTCTGCAGCTGAGTAACCGAAAATCCGCTCTGCACCAGTATTCCACAACCTGATATTCCCGTCACGATCAGCATACAGAATAGCATCTGGAGCGAGAGCTAGAATTTCGGTGCTAAGTTTTGCAATATCGAGTTTTGCCATAATAGTTTCTCTGTATCACCTTGTTGGTCGGTTACTGTTTACGGGTTCTGAATATAAGCATTCTTCCGAGTGTAGAACCACCAGTTGATCGCCAAACAGACAAAATAGAACACTGCGAAACCATAGAGCGCGTACTCCGGAGTCGTGGCCTTGATCTGCTCACCGAAAACCTTCGGAATGATGAACGCGCCATAAGCTGCAATTGCTGACGTCCAGCCCAAAACAGGTCCAGCCTGCTCGGCGTTAAAAATCATGGCGACTGAACGGAAGGTCGAACCGTTGCCGACGCCGGTGGCGGCAAACAGGATAATAAACAGAACCAGGAACGGCACAAAAACCGTCTCCGGAGTAGCGGAAGCATAGGCTGCCTTCATGAAGTAGGCGCAGCCGAGAGCTGAGACAATCATCACAATCGAAACCCATTGGGTGACAATGGCACCGCCCATTTTATCGGCATTCTTGCCGCCGATCGGCCGTATCAAGGCACCGATAAATGGACCCATCCAGGCAAACATCCGAGCGCTCGGGCCGTTAGGGTTGACCGTGTTGTGTGTCATGACACCGTCGACCATGATATGTGAAAAACCGAAGATAACCTTGATCGACAGGGCAAAAGCGGCCGAGTAGCCAATGAAGGAACCGAAAGTCATGGTGTAGATGATAGTCATCGCCCAGGTGTGTTTATTGTTGAAAATCTTGTATTGCCGTTCAAGATTTTCACGCAAGCCGCCTTTGGTCAGGAACTTCATACCAAAGACTGTGGCGGCGACCACCAACGGCAACACAACCCACTTGCTGAGCAGCCCGAGACCTACCGGGGGCGGCAACATCAGATAGAGCCCGCCGATTGCGGTAACAAAGGCGATTGAAAGTAAACCGATGATCATGGCGAACGATTTTGGTGGCGAGGCCAGTCCGGGGGATACTGTATCGGTAGTGATATTGTTCATACCGAAGAAACCGGCAACAGCCAGCGGAATCAACAACACCAGCCAGATATAACCGGCATTATGGATGAAGGTTTCAGACCCGGCCGGAATCTTGCCGATCAGAGTACCGCTGGTGTTGATCAGGGTCATCGGCTCGCCGCCAAACAGACCGAAGGTCATCACTAACGGAATAAGAATCTGCATGGTGGTGACGCCGAAGTTACCCAGACCGGCGTTCAGGCCAAGAGAGGTTCCTTGAACCTTTTTCGGAAAAAAGAAGCTGATGTTCGACATCGAAGAAGCGAAGTTACCACCACCGATACCCGAGAACAGAGCGAGCAGGTAATAAACCTCAATCGGCGTGTTGTAGTTCTGTAGAGCGATACCGGTACCAAACGCCGGAATCATCAACATTGCCGTAGTCAAAAAGATGGTATTGCGACCGCCGGCGATGCGGATCAGGAACGAACTCGGAATCCGCAGGGTAGCGCCGGTCAGGCCGGCAATGGCCGACAGGGTGAAGAGCTGCGATTGGCTGAACGGGTAGCCGAGGTTGATCATCTGCACTGCGATGATCCCCCAGTAGAGCCAGACGGCGAAACCGCAGAGCAGGCTGGGAATCGAGATCCAGAGATTACGGGTGGCGATCTTTTTACCTTCGGAATCCCAGAATTGTTCGTCTTCAACGTCCCACTTATCAAGGTTAATCGACATCTGTTTCCTCCTCAATGGCGTCGTAAAAAGTCCGATTTACTGTGTTGTTGTGGTTTTTCAGACACTTGACATACTGACGTATGCCTTCGTTCCTGAAAAATCGCAACGCCTTGTCTATCGAAATTTTTACTTAGCCATTCAGTTAGTGTTGTAGTGCTTTTTTATAAAAACCAATTTAAGACTGATTAATGTGACTCAATTTTTTTCATATCTTCAGGGTGTTTATCTTTCATCAGTTTCTGGGCTGTCAGGTGCAACCAGATCAGGCAAACTGCTGACAAGATAAGAATAAACATCCAGCAGCTGGTCCATAGTCCGGTGTATTCCAGGAGATAACCAAAAATTATCGGACAGAAGAATCCGCCCAAGCCGCCGAGCACGCCGACCATGCCGCCGACAACCCCGACCTCTTCCGGGAAATAGTCCGGAATAAGTTTATAGACCGCCGCCTTGCCGATCCCCCAGATACTGCCGAGCAGTATAATAAATACGGCAAAAATCCAAACATTCGCCTGGAAAAATATCCGGGTTACACCCTTGGCCAGCAGCTCCTTCTTCTTGACTGTCTGGCCAACCTCGACCACCGGTTCTTGCCAGGTCTGCTTGCCCGGTAGAATCAGCATCTGGTCGTCGAAGTCCTCCAACGGATCGGGCTTGATTTTAAAACTATAGGATTTGCTATCAACTACGATTGCGCTAGCGGTCACCTCTGTGACAACGCCGGGTCGCTTTGCCATAATGCCCCGCCCCGGCGAATAGACATCCATCCGCGGGATAATAACCAGGAAGCTGATCGCGACCGAAGCACCGAGTACCCAGTACATGACAGAGCGTCCGCCGAATTTATCAGACATCCAGCCACCCAGAGCACGGATTACCCCGGAAGGGAGACTGAACATCGATGCAAAAATCCCGGCGGTGACCAGCGGCAGGTAATAAACATTAACGAAGTACGGCACCAGCCATTGCGAAAAAGCAACAAAGCAGCCGAATACCAGGAAGTAATAGAGGCCAAATCGCCAGACCCGAACATTTTTCAGCGGCTTCAGCATTTCGGTGAACGACTTCCCCGAAGAGGCCGGTTTCCGGTTCTCGGAGAAGATAAAAAAGATCACACCCATTATGACCAGCATCGCGGCGTAGTAGACAGGCAGCTCGCGCCAGGCTTCAATATTGGCGCCATTGTCTGTCAAGCGATTAAGCATGGTTGGCGCAAACAGGGTGGTCAGGGCCGCACCGGCATTACCGGCGCCGAAAATTCCCAGGGCCGTTCCCTGGCGTTCGCGCGGGTACCAGACCGATGAAAATGCGATACCGATCGAAAAACTGACCCCGACCAGGCCGAAACCAAAGCTGCACAGCGCAAAGGTCATGAAACTGTCGGCAAAGGACAACAGGTACATCGGAATGGCGCAGACCAACAGCAATGTACCGTAAATCGGCTTGCCGCCGAACTTGTCAGTCAACATCCCGGCCGGCAGCCGGAAAATCGAACCGGTCAATATCGGAATGCCCATCAACCAGCCGATTTCGATCGGGCCCCAGTCAAACACCTGATTATCCGCCAGAAAAGTCACCAGGACGCCATTAAACATCCAGACGGCAAAACAAACGGTAAAGGCCAGCGTGTTCAGAAACAGAACTTTATGTGATTTTGCGGTTGCGACTTCTAACATCAAGCCTCCTCATAGCAACAGGACAATAAGAACAGAATCAAATCAACCGGTTCGACGTTGCCGGTACCAGATCACAATCTGATAAGGCCGCGCCAGATAGGTCAACGGCACACTGACGACATGAACCAGACGTGAGAACGGGAACAGCGCCAAAATCAGAAATGCGTTGAATGCGTGTAGCTTGACTACGAACGGCAGCGCCGCCAGATAATGCAGCTGCGGATCGAGTTTAACCAGTGACCAGAGCCAGGGCGTTGCCGTGTGCAGATACCAGACCGACCCCCAGCGCAAGGTGAAAGCGATATAAACGCCGGTCGCAACTTGCAGAAACAGCGTCGCCAGAACCAGCCAGTCGATCACCGTGGTGACCGCGGCGACACGGGCATTGGTGATCCGCCGGAAGATCAGCAGGGTGACCGCAATCAGGGTGCTTATGCCGAGCGCCAACCCGGTCACTTCAAGCATGTAGAGACGCAGCGGTCTGCCGAGTAGCGCCGCCCAACCAGAGGGGACGAGAAAAGCCAGGAAATGTGCCAACAGAATAATGAGAATAGCGTAGTGCCAGGGGATCGAACCCCAGAACAGCACCCGGCTTTCGAGAAACTGCGACGATTGTGATGACCAGGAGTAGCGGTCGACAAAATACCGGTAGATGCCGACGCCGATCATCAGAGCCACTGCCACGTAAGGGAACACGCCAAACAGAATCATATCGGTCATGATAAACACTCCTCGGTTGACACGGTTTCACTCAAAAAACTCTGCAGGGCATTGAGCAACGCCACGTAAGGATGGCCTTCACTCTCAATCCCCAGGGTGATTTTCTCCAGAGCCGGCAACAGCCCATCCAGAATAATTTCCTGACGACACGCCTGATCACTGATCGAACCGATAAAGCGCAACACTTCAGTCAGGTGATCTGGCAGCTCATTGCCAGCGACGAACCCATACTGTTTATAAAGTTCCTGCAGTTTGATCATGAACATGGTGCGCTGCTGACTCTCGCCACAAAGCTGGAAGCCGACATACGGATGGCAGAGCGACTGCAAATCAAAGGTACCGGTGAAAGCCTCCTCAATCCGATTAATATCGTTGTCCTCAAGGAAGCTGGTGAAGCTCGCCATAGCGGCTGAAGCCTCGGCATTGATTTCCTGCAGCTGCGCAGAGAATGCAACAGCCTGCGCCACGACACCCTGCTCCGGATAACTGAGCAGGGTCGAAAATTGCCGACAGACTTCTTGATGTTGTTGTAATTCAGTCATAATCATTACTCTTTCCAAGTAGCAAATGGCGCCTGTTATCACCCAATGGCTAAGTAAAAATTTCGATAGACAAGGCGGCGAGGTTTTTCAGGGGCGAAGACATACACCAGTTATGTCGAGTCTCTGAAAAACCACAACAACGTAGTAAATCGGACTTTTTACAACGCCATTACCAGCGACGCTTGGGGGGGATTCTGGTACCAAACCCCATCTCCTGCTTATGTTGCTCAGGATCCATCCCGGCTTCGATCGCCTGCTCACGCAACATCGGCGGTATGACAATCCGCTCCTTGAGCCTGGTCAATGAGGTCATGCGGTAGATGGCATCGGTAGCCTCAACACTCACCCCGGCAATGCTACAGGCCTTGTCGACTTCTTCAGTCGTGAGATCGCCGACACTCTGATTACGCCGCTGAATCCGCACTGCTATCAATTTACGATAGACCGCCTTGACCTCTTCCTCATTGCCGCCGGCAAACAGGCTGGCCAGATACTGCATCGGCAATCGCGCTTTCTCCAGAGTAGTGAAGAACTCATCGGCCTGCTTCTGCACCCCCTGATTCTCCATCGAGAGGACCGGCAACAACGGCGGCACGTAGAAGAGCATCGGCAAGGTACGGAATTCCGGATGCAGCGGCAAGGCAATACCCCACTCCTTGACGAACTTGTAAACCGGTGAGTTCTGCGCGGCAGTGAGCACTTGATCCGGCACGCCTGATTTTTTGGCGTCCGCGATAACCTGTGGATCAAACGGATCGAGAATAATCTCCCGCTGGGCCGCGGCCAACTCGCCATCTTCGTGCTTGGCAACCGATTCAATCCGGTCGGCATCGTAGAGCAGTACGCCGAGGTAACGGATCCGGCCAACGCAGGAATGGAAACAGGCCGGTGCTTCCCCGGCCTCTTGGCGCGGATAACAGAGGATACATTTTTCTGATTTACCGCTGGTCCAGCCGTAGTAGGTCTTCTTGTATGGGCAGGCTGAAACGCACATCCGCCAGCCACGACACTTGTCCTGGCTGATCAGCACGATACCGTCTTCGCCCCGCTTGTAAATAGCACCGGAGGGACAGCTGGCAACGCAAGCCGCATTCAGGCAGTGGTTGCAGATGCGCGGCATATGGAAGAACACCATCTTCTCGATGGCAAAGAGTTGCTGTTGTTCTTCCTCGGTGAGTTTAACCACGCCGGGATCGTTGGCGGCATAGATGTTGGAGCCGGAGAGATCATCATCCCAGTTGGGGCCAGCTTCAATTTTCATCGGCTTGCCGCTGACCATTGAGACCGGCCGGGCCGTCGGCTGGTCTTTACCGGCCGGGGCGCTGGTCAATTCG
>JAUVAJ010000205.1 GCA_030591795.1 Desulfuromonadales bacterium
ATGAAGAAGTAAAAATCCCGCCCTTTGAATAGAAGATAACAGTCAATTCCATTTATTACAATAGTCAAATGTTATATTTCCCCATTTTTAATGTGGCAATTGTCAAGTCCCGGTACCGGCTTGCTTATGGAGATTGAAAACGTAGTATCAAAAAATCTATTTTCGGTTGGTTTCAGAAATACAAGTGTGCTAAGATTTGCGTTCTTTAAATATTCCATGCAGGAGGAGCAAACGAATGGGCAACATAGATATTCACAAGGCACTACTTGAAGCAGCGCAAACCGAAAAAGACGCAATGGATTTCTACAAGTTTGGCGCCGAAAAAATGTCCGACGACAAAGCTAGCGCTACTTTTAAAATGCTGGCCCTTGATGAAAAAGAACACGCTCGTTCGTTTTACGACTCCTGTGATGGCAGCGACCTCCCCTCGTTCGATGACTTTATAAACGCTGCACCCGACACCGATTCAACCTGGTGGAAAGCTCTGCAGTCGCTGCTGGTTGGCGATTTCGATGAGCGCAAGGCGATGGAGCTGGCGATGGATCAAGAAGCGTTGCTTGAAACAGAGCTGCGCGCAATGGCGGCCAAGATCGACGACCCTAAAGTCAAAGCGGTCTACCTGGCCAATGCCGAGTCTACCCACCGTCATGAAGAGTTGATCGGCGCAGACTACAAGGATATTTACTGCTGAGACCCAAACAGACCGAAGTAAAAAGCCCGGTTTATCAATGAGCCGGGCTTTTTTGTGTCTTACAGACAAATTCGATACTCAGCCGAAACTTCAAAATCAAGAATTAAAATTCACTTCCCTCCAAAAATTGTAGATTTACTTTTAATCATATCCTTATTAATATAATCAATCTGGAGGTACAGCCATGAATATATGTTTTCCTGTTAAAAAAGATGAAGGGTTGGACAGTATAGTTTTTGACCATTTAGGTTCCGCGCCATTCTTTCTGGTATTTGACACTGAAACCGAGACTTACATAAAGATTGAGAATCAAGGCAAGGATCACCAAACCGGTTCCTGCACCCCGGCTACAGATCTCGATGGCTACTCAGTTGATGCAATCATAGCCATGGGGATTGGTGCCGGATCACTCATCGGACTATCCAAGGCAGGGTTTCATGTTTACCAGGCTCAGGGTAGCACTATAAAAGAGAACCTGACTCTCTGGAAAAATGGCCAGTTCAAAAAGGCGATTCCAGTTGCATGCTCAGGTCATAGTAAAGAGTAGGGATAATCAGGAACAATAAGCTTTAATCAGAGTTTGCAGGATATTGTTGTCTGCTGGACGATTGAAACCACCATGAATCGGGTGGTTTTTCTTGTATGGGCTAAAACTGAAATGACGAAGGTTACTTCTACGCTCGTTTTGGAAATGATTCTAAAATGAAGCGATGTTAAATATATAACGAACAGATCAGAGTCTGAGATCGACAACCACTCGACCGTTAACCTGCCCGGCCAAAAGTTTTTCGGCAAAAGCTGGAACTTCTTCCAGAGAGATAACCTTGAAAATCTGCTGTAGAAGGTCATCGGGGAGCTCTCTAGCCAGACGCGCCCATGCTGTTTTTCGTAGGGGTACCGGGCAAGTTGTTACTTCCACCCCAACCATCTTGATCGCTCGCAGAATAAAAGGCATGACAGTTGTATGCAGGTCAGACCCTCCGGTCAGGCCGGTCGCGGCAACGGTACCGCCGTATTTCATCTCGGCCAGCAGTCGAGCGAGAACTTTCCCGCCGACAGTGTCGATTGCTCCGTCCCAGCGTGGCACTTCCAAGGGACGGGCTGGATATTCCAGTTCGGATCGGTCAATAATTTCTCTGGCACCGAGCTGGTAAAGATAGTCGTCATTATCTCTATTTCCGGTAACAGCTGCGACAGAGAAACCTAATCCGGCAAGCAGGGCGACTGCAACCCCGCCGACTCCGCCACTGGCACCGGTGACCAGAATAGTTCCATGCTCCGGAGTCACGCCCTGATCTTCCAACGCCATAACACACAACATAGCGGTGAGTCCGGCAGAACCGATCGCCATGGCCCGTAATCCATCCAACCCTTCTGGCATGGGGATAAGCCATTCTGATTTCAGCCGCGCCTGTTGGGTAAAGCCGCCCCAATGGCGTTCTCCAACGTACCAACCGGTCAGCAACACCTCATCGCCAAGCTGGAAATCCGGCGAATCGGAGCTGATCACGGTGCCGGTAAGATCGACGCCGGGGATCATCGGGTACTTACGGACGATCTTCCCACGACCGAGTACGGCCAAACTGTCTTTGTAGTTGAGACTGGAGTATTTCACCGCGACCAGGACGTCGCCCTTGGGCAAATCATCAACGCTGAGCTGATGGATCTGATGCTCGACTATGTCCTGCTCTTTGCTGACCAATAGCGCTTTGAAAGTGTCAGTCACTTAAGAGTCCTTGTCCCTCTCGCTACGCCACTCTTGGGCCTGGGCATACTGCTCACAGAGATAATTCATCTGCTCGGCCATCGCTGCTTCGGCCACATCGGCATCCTTGGCTTTTATCGAAGCATAGATGCGCTCGTGCTGAGCGATTATCTTTCCCCGTTCCCGGAAGCGGAAAATAACCAGGTTAGTTGCCGGTTGCAACGCTTCGATGACGGCAAACATGACAAATTGCAACACCGGGTTGCCGGTCGCGTCGACCAGCGCCCGGTGGAAACGGACGTCTGAGGCGCAGAACTCCTCGTCGGTTGTCGATGAGTCGCTCTGCCGGACAATCTCTGCCGCCATGGTCGCCAGATGCTCATCCTTGCGGCACTCGGCCGCCAATCGGCAACAGGTCAATTCCATCTCGCGGCGTGCTTCGGCAATTTCCGACAAGCTGAATTCACCCATGCTGACCATGAGCGTCGCCGACTCGGTCAGCGATGAGCGGAGCTCCTCCTGGCTCGGGCGGTTGACGAAGGTGCCGCCGGTCGGACCGCGACGGCTGCGGATGAGGTTTTGCGCTGCAAGTCGCTTTAACGCCTCGCGAATCGTGGGACGGGATACTTTGAATTTTTTTGCCAGCACTTCCTCGGTCGGGAGCTGATCATCGACCTTGAGACTGCCATCCATGATCGCGCTGCGGATATTCTCCGATATCTGCTTGGCCAGGCTCTCTGTAACGGGTGGTTGGAAATTAATAGCCATTTTTTCTAAACTTCTTCCTGTTCACCTCGAATAGAGGTGATACGCTTGTTTTTTTATGACAACACACTATAGACCCTTTCCGCAATTATGGAAAGTATTTATGTATTTGTTTGACAAATGTATAAATACTGAATAGGCTAATGTTTCACTATTGGTCATAAATCTATTTTTAAATATTAAACCAACCAACAAGAAAGGTTCAGACAATGAAAGCACTTGTTTACAGTGAGTATGCACCCGACGATAATTTTGGCGATATCCTGAGCGTACAGGATGTCCCGGCTCCCGAGCCGAAGTCTAATGAAGTTCTGATTCAGGTCAAGGCATCGGCGCTGAACTATAACGACGTCTGGGGGATGCGTGGCAATCCGATTCCGGTCGAGCTCCCACACATCTCAGGTTCCGATGCCGCCGGTGATGTTCTAGCGGTCGGCAGTGACGTCACCAGCGTTAAAGTCGGCGACCGGGTCGCCGTGCACGCCAACGTGGCCTGCCGGGTTTGCGAGGCCTGTACCAGCGGCCGTGAATACGATTGTGCCAAGCGTATGGTCTGGGGCTTCCAGACGACCCCGGGCAGCCATGCCGAGCAGGTCTGTCTGAATGAAGTCAACGTCGTCAAGATTCCGGACACGGTCAGCTACGAGCAGGCCGCCGCTGCCGCCATGAACCTGCTCACCGCCTGGCACATGTTGGTCGGTCGCGCGCAGATCAAGCCTGGTCAACTCGTACTGATCATGGGTGGACGTTCCGGTGTTGGTCACCTTGGAATCCAGATCGCCAAACTCTACAACTGCACCGTCATCGCCACTGCCAGCCCGGAGAACGCCGAAATGTGCAAGGAACTTGGCGCTGACTATGTGGTCAATCACCGTGACGAAGACTGGGTTAAGCAGGTGCGTGGTATCTGTAAGGAGATCGCCAAACAGAACGGTAGCGTTCCGGGCATCGACGTCGCCTTCGATCATATCGGTGAGACCCATTTTAATGCCCAGCTCACTCTGCTGAAATTCGGCGGCACCCTGGTCAGTTGTGGTGCCACTACCGGTTTTGACGCCACAATCGACCTGCGTCACGTCTTCTTTAAAGGGACTAACATCCTGGGTTCGACTCAGGGGACCAAGGCTGAACTCGAGCAGGGGTTGTACTGGATGGGTCAGGGCAAGATCAAGTCCGCCATCGGTGCCGAGTACACCTTCG